>NZ_BCAK01000002.1:0-182425 GCF_001293905.1 Brachybacterium sp. SW0106-09 | reverse complement strand
CGCCCTCGCGGCTTGACTCAGAACATAGGGACACCCCCCGGGGGGAGGGACGGCCGGACTTCTCGACCGATCAGAACCCTCGTTGCCGCGCAACCGGGACGGGACGAGGCTGGAGCGCGGGCTCGTGGTCGCGGGCCCGCCCGCCGGCCCGAAGGAGCGCCACGTCATGTCCGAGCTCACCGTCCTCGCCAGCCCGAGCCGCTATGTCCAGGGGAAGGGGGCGCTCGATGCGCTCGGCACCCATATCGCCCCCCTCGGGAGCAACCCGCTGCTCGTCGCCGATGACACCGTCTGGGGGCTCTTCTCCGAGCAGGTCACCGCCTCTTTCGCCGCGGCGGGCCTGCCCGTGGTGCGCGTCGGCTTCGAGCGGTTCGCGACGCCGGATGCCGTCGACGCGCTGGTCGTCGCGATCGCCGCCGACGGCCATGATGTGATCGTGGGCCTCGGCGGCGGATCGAGCATCGACGCCGCGAAGGCGGCCGGGCACCTCGCCGGGATCCGCTGGGCGAGCGTGCCCACGGCGGCCTCCTCGGACGCGCCGACCTCCGCGCTCGCGGTGATCTACACGGCCGAGGGCGAGTTCCACGAGTACCGCTTCTTCCCCCGCAACCCGGACCTCGTCCTCATCGACACCCAGGTCGTGGCCGAGGCGCCGGCGCGCTTCCTCGCCGCCGGGATCGGCGACGCGCTGGCCACCTGGCTCGAGGCGCGCGCCACCCGCCGCGGCACCGCCACGGCGATGGCCGGCGGTCGTCCCACCCTCGCCGGCACCGCGCTGGCGGAGCTGAGCTGGAGCATCCTGTGGGAGAACGCGCTGCCGGCGCTCGACGCGGTCGCCGCGCGCGTGGTCACTCCCGCCCTGGAGGCCGTGGTCGAGGCGAACACGCTGCTGTCCGGGCTGGGGTTCGAGTCCGGGGGTCTCGCCGCCGCGCACGCGATCCACAACGGGCTGACCGCCGCCACGCAGACGCATGGGCTCACCCATGGCCAGAAGGTCAACATCGGCTCCCTCGCCCAGCTCGTCCTCGAGGGCGCCCCCGCCCAGGAGATCGAGGACTTCATCGTGTTCACGACGAAGGTGGGCCTGCCGAACACCCTCACCGAGATCGGGCTGACCCCCGAGGACCGGAAGGAGCTCCGCGCGGTCGCCGAGGCCGCGACGGTGGAGGGCGAGACGATCCACGCGATGCCCTTCCCGGTGACGGCCGACGACGTCCTGGCCGCGCTCACCGCCGTCGAGGGGCTGTCGCGACGCGTGCGCCGGGAGCACGGCCTTCCCGAGCCCGAGCTCTACACCGGCGGAGGTCACTGACCCCGGCTCGTCGGAGCCCGGGGCCGCGTCGGGCCATGTGGGGTGCGGGGTCCGCCCGGGAGGGGTGTCGGGCGGCCCACGAGGAGTTACCGCCGAGTCATGTGCAGTGGTGTTCCGTGGGCGGAACACAGCGACGCATGACTTCTCGGTAACCCCTGGGGGTGGGGCGAAGGCCGGTCGCTCCCGGCATGGACCTCCGCTTCCGGGCCCCGACGATCGAGTGGCGCGGCCCCGCCCCGTTCGTCCTCGCGCGCGTGCCGGAGGAGGAGGCCGACGCGATCGCCGCGATCTCGGGCAGCGCCAGCTACGGCTGGGGCTGCATCGCGGTCGAGGCCCGGATCGGCGACACCGACTTCACCACCTCGCTGTTCCCGCGCGAGGGCGGCTATCTCGTGCCGGTGAAGGTCGCGGTGCAGCGCGCCGAGGGGGTCGAGGTGGGCGACGAGGTCGAGGTCGCCCTCCACATCGAGGAGCGCTGAGCGCGTCGGGTCAGGCGTCCTGGCCGGGCGTGGGGCCGTGCGGGTGGCCGAACTCGTCGGCGTAGCGGGCCCGCAGCTCCTCCCAGCCGTGCTCGAGCGCGTCCATCCCCACGATCCGCTCCTGGTCCAGGCCCTCGAGCCGGGCGTCGAGCACCGCCAGGCACACATGCCACCCGGCCGCGAAGTACTGCGCCTGCTGCGGATCCGGCAGGGTGACCTGCAGGTCGAGCTGCCCCTCGTCGACCATCCAGCCGAGGGTCGCCTCGCCCCAGCGATGGGTGAGCGCATGCTCGCCGGCGATCGCGAGCACGTCGGCGGTGACCGGGTCCTCCTCGGGGTTCTCGCGCGAGAGGGCGGGCCCCGTCGAGGTCAGGGCGCGGTCCGGCACGACGGGTGACCAGCGCGCGAGCTGGGCGGGGTCGGTGAGCGCCTCCCACAGCTGCGCGGCGGTGCCGGCGAGGTCGACCTCCATCACCAGGGTGCCGTCGGCGAGCTCGGCGCGCACGGGCAGATCACGAATGCGGGCGTCGATGGCGGGGCTCTCAGCGGTGATGGTGTTCTCCGCGGCGGCGGGGTGCTCGGCGGTCATGGATCCTCCTCGGTGTCGGTGTCGGTGTCGGGCGGGCCGGGGCGGGCGGTGGAGTCAGAGCGCTGCGGCGGGCGCCGCCGCGTCGGCCTCGACGTGGCCGTCCGTCGCGCCGGAGGGGCCGCTCGTCGCGTCGGACGAGTCGTGCGTCGCGCCGGACGAGTCGCCCGTCGCGCCGGAGGGGTCGCCCGTCGGGGCCGCGCGGCGAGCGCCCGAGGCCAGGTGCACCACGCCCGGGATGGTGCGCGCCCTGTGCTCGGACCGGTCGTGGAGTCGGTCGAGGATGAACCGCGTCGCCGGGCTGCGGGAGACCGCGCAGCGCACCTGCACGCGCAGCCGGCGGCGCGGGCCCGGTCCGGCGAGGGGCACCGCGACCACGTCCGGACGGAGGTCCTCCGCGATCAGCGAGGGCTGGACGGTCACGTAGTCCCCGGTCGCGACGAAGCCGAGCACGGTGGGGAAGTCCCGCGGGTTCACCGCGACGGCAGGGCTGAAACCGGCCGCGCGGCACGCCGCCGCGATGCGCTCGAACCAGGAGGAGTCCAGCGGGTCGTCGGTCGCCCAGGGCTCGTCGGCCAGCTCCTTGAGCGTCACCTCGGAGCGCGACGCGAGCGGGTGGTCGAGGCCGACGATGACGACGTACCCCTCCTCGAGCAGGTCCTGGCACTCCCACTCCTCGGCCCTCTCCAGGGGGAGCCCCTCGCCGACGACGATGTCGAAGCCGTTCGCGCCCACATCGGCATCGGTGCACTCGCGCACGCGGAAGTCGAGGCCCAGCTCGGGGAAGCGTCGGCGCACGTCGAGGGTGAGCTGCGGGATCCAGGTGGCGGCGAAGGAGCCCGCATAGCCGAGCCGGAGCGTGCCGGTGCGCCCGGAGCGCAGGTCCTGCACGGTGCGGTCGAGCGCGGCGAGCGCCTCGAGGGCGGGGCCTGCCTGCTCGGCCAGCGCCCTCCCGTGCGCCGTGACCACGATCCCTCGGCCCGAGCGCTCCACGAGCTCCAGACTCGTCTCGCGCCGCAGGCTGGACAGGTGCTGGCTCACGGCCGACGGGGTGTAGCCGAGCGCCTCCGCGCTCGCGCGGATGCTGCCGGTCTCGACGACGGAGCGGAGGACGCGGAGCTTGAGCGGATCGAGCACGCCGCGACCCTACCTCTGTTCAGTCCGACTGAACAGAGGGGTGCAGATCATCGCTTGTGCTGAAGAGTGTGCGGGCGAAGGATCGAGCCATGACCGCAGCACTCCTCGGACTCCTGTTCATCGTCCTCATCGCCCTCCTCGCCGTCGCCCTCGGATCCCTCACCCGCCTGATCGCCGCCCGGATCGTCACCCCGCGCGAGGAGCACGAGCGCCTCTCCGTCGCCGGGCGGATCGTGCGAGGGAACGCGCTCATCGCCCGCGAGCTCCAGCCCGACGGGACCCATCCCGTCGCCCGCACCGCCGAGCGCGTGGACGGGGCCGTCGCGGATCCCGGGCGGGAGCCGCGGCAGGACCTCGCCGTGCGCTTCCCGGAGATCGCCGCCCACTCGCTGCGCTGAGCGGGCGGCGGCGCCGGGCACGGTCCGTCCGCCGCCGCCCTGGCTCAGCGGGGGCGCCGCCGGTCGTGGCCGATCCGCGAGATGTCCAGGTCCGGCACCACCATCACCGGGCCCTGCGCCCGCTCCAGCAGGCCGCGGGAGACCGAGCCGAGCAGGGCGCTCATCATGCGGCCCCGTCCACGGGTCCCCACCACCGTCAGTCGCGCGTCGCGCGAGCGCTCCACGAGCAGAGCGACGGGATCGCCGACCTCGACCGAGGCGGTGACCGCCACCTCGGGGTTCCGGTCGCGCAGCGCCCGGGCCTCGCCCTCGAGCAGGGCGAGGAGCTCCTCCCGCTGTCGGTCCAGGAACTGCTGGTCGGGCACCGCGGCGAGCGCGGAGCTGGACCAGGTGTCCAGCGGCGGGATCGCCTGCAGCAGGTGCAGCGGCGCCCCGGCAGCCGCCGCCGCCCGCTGCGCGAGGGTGGTCAGCGTGCTGTCCTCGCTGCCGTCCAGCCCCACCACCACGGGCTCCGTGCCCGGCACCTGGGTGAAGCGTTCGCGACCGGTGGTCTCGGGCACCACGTAGCCGGCGGGGACCACCACCGTCGGGCAGTGCGCATGGGCGGGCAGCGCCTCGGAGACCGAGCCCAGCAGGCGCCCCAGGAAGCCGCCCCGGCCGCGAGAGCCGACCACGGCGAGGCGGGCGAGCGCGGAGAGCTCGACGAGCACGCCGGCCGCATCGCCCTGGACGGACTCGAGCGCGACCTCGCCCGGATAACCCTCCAGGTGCGGGAGCGCGCCCGCGGCGACCTGCCGGGACGCGGCCGCACGGGCCTCGTCCTCGGGCACCGGCGGCAGCGAGGCCATGTTCGGGTAGACCATCACGGGCACCGTGAACGCGGAGACCACCGTGAGCCGGCAGCCGATCCCCAGCGCCATCGTCGCCGCGTAGTGGAGGGCCTGGATCGCCTGGTCGGAGCCGTCGTAGCCGACGAGCACCCCGACCGGCCGGGACTCGGGATCGAAGAGCAGGGGAGTGGAGCTGTCGTCGGCGGGCATCGGGGCCTCCGTTCCGGGAGCGCGGCGCGACCGTCGACGGGATGCCCCCATCGGTCGAGCCCGCCGTCGGTACCTCCGAGGGTACGACCGTCCGGCCTGCGCGGCCAGGGCCGAGGTCCCTGACCTCGGCGGGGACGCACCGTCCGGCCCGCCCTCGTGCGACGCCGCCGCGCTCGGCGCGGCCCGCCGTCGCCCGGCCGCGGGTGGGCGCGGCCGGGCGACGGGGGACGGGTCAGCCCTTCGGCGTGCCGAAGCGCGGGGCGGGCAGAGGCGGCGGGACCGCGGCGGGCGTCTGCTCCAGCAGTGTGAGCGCCTCCGTGACGCCGCGGGCGAGCTGCGGGTCGTCGCCTGCTACCCAGGCGCTGGGCGGCAGCCGCACCTCGATGTCGGGCTCGACGCCGTAGTTCTCGATCGCCCAGTCCTCGCCCTCGAACCAGCTGGCGTACTTCGGCTGGGTCACGCCGGTGCCGTCGACCAGGTCGTAGCGGCCGTCGATCCCGATCACACCGCCCCAGGTGCGGGTGCCGATGATCGGCCCGACCTCCAGGGCGCGGGAGACGGCGTTCACGATGTCGCCGTCGGAGCCGGCCTCCTGGTTCGTCACCAGCACCACGGCGCCGCGCGGCGCGAAGGCGGGGTAGGTGCCCGGCCGCTCGTGGCGCGGGTAGTCCCAGGACAGCACCCGACGCGCGATCCGGTCGGTGACCAGCTGCGAGGTGTGGCCGCCGCTGTTGTAGCGCACGTCCACGACCAGGCCGTCCTTCGTCGTCGCCTCGCGCAGGTCGCGGTGCATCTGCGCCCAGCCGGAGGAGACCATGTCGGGGATGTGCAGGTAGCCGAGCCGGCCGCCGGAGAGCTCAGCGACCAGGGCGCGACGCGACTCGACCCACGCCTGGTAGCGCAGCGTCGAGTCGTCGCCGAGCGGCGTGACCGCCACCCGGTGCTCGGCGCCGTCGCGTCCCAGGACCAGCTCGGTCGCCTTCCCGGCGGAGCCGACGAGCGCCGCCTCGATCCCCTCGGGGCCGACGTCGCGGCCGTCCACGCGCAGCACCGCATCGCCCACACGGGCATCGACGCCGGGGGCGAGCAGCGGCGAGCGGGCGTCCGGGTCGGAGGAGTCGCCCGGCAGGATCCGGGTGATCACCCAGCGCCCGTCCCGACGTTCGAGGTCCGCGCCGAGATGGGCCGGCAGCATCGGCGGATCGGCCTTGTACACCCCGCCCTGCACGTAGGCGTGCGAGGTGCCGAGCTCGCCCTGGACCTCCCACATCATGTCCTGGAAGTCGTCCTCGGTGACCAGGCGCTCGATGACCGGGTCGTACCAGGAGGTCATCGCGTGCCAGTCCATGCCGTCCATGTCCGCGCGCCAGTACTGCTGAGCCATGATCCGGTAGTTGTCCCAGAGCATGCCGCGCCGCTCCCTGACCGGGTCGACGGTCAGGCGCAGGCGCCCCGTGTCGATGACGATGCGGGCGGGGTCCTCGTCCTCGGCCTTGCGGGTCGCGGGGACCTGCACCCAGTGCTCGCCCTGCCGGATCACCAGGGTCTCGCCGTCGCCGGAGACGGCCAGGTCGGTGACGTCCTCGGCGAGGACGGTGAGCTTGCGGTCCGCGAGCGACCAGTGCTCGAGGGTCGGCGAGGGGGCCTCGCCCTCGACACCGGCGCGGGCCGAGCCCAGCACCCCCTGCTGGGGGTGGCGCAGCCAGACGAAGCCGCCGGTCACGGCGGTGAGATGCGAGTAGTAGCCGGAGACGACGGGGAAGGGCACCAGGCGCGACTCGACCTGCTCGAGGTCGATGCGGGTGGCCGGCGGGCGGTGCGCGTCCTCCGCCCCGGCGGCGGAGTGCGAGGTCGCGGGACGGGAGGAGGCCTCGGCCGCGGCGGTCGCGGCGGCGCTCGCCGACGGATCGGAGGCCGCGCCCGACGGGGTCCGAGATCCCGCGCCGCCCGCCGGGCCGTGGCCGGTGCCGTCGTCCGCGGAGCCGGAGGCGCCGTCGGCCGCGGGCTTCTCCGGGGCGGGCCCCCAGCCGTCGGGGTGCGGGCCGAAGGGGTCGGGGGTGGTGCGCTCGAGCGGCAGCAGGAAGGGCCGCTCGGCGTTGACGAACCCGAGGTCGAAGACCATGTCGTCGTAGACCGTCTCGAAGGTGCGCAGGCTCAGCAGCGCCAGGTGCTTGCCGTCGGCGCTGAACGCGGGGGCGGAGTCCTGGAACTTCCCGGAGGTGAGCGCGCGACCCGTCGGCTCCTGGTCCTCGGTGTCCGAGATCATCAGGCGCGAGAGCTGCCAGGAGTTCGGCTCGGCCCACACCAGCCAGCGGCCGTCCGGCGACCAGGCCAGGTCGCTGACCTCGCCGCCGCTGCTGCGGCCGATCTCGCGCACGTGGTCCAGACGCGGCGCCGCGACGGAGCGGTCGGCGTCGGCCTCCCAGCCGGCGTCCGCGGCCGTCGTAGCGTGGGCGCCCTTCCCGTGCGACTCCTTGGCGGGGTCCTCGAGGCCGCGCAGGGTCACCAGGCGCACCACGTTGTCGTGGCTGACGATCGCGATGCGGGAGCCGTCGGGCGAGGGGATGGCGTGCAGGATCCGGCCCACCTCGCCCACGGCCAGGCGGATCTCCTCGCCGCCGCCGTCCAGCCGCGCCAGCGCCAGCACGTCGGAGCCGACGCCGCCCTGTTCACGATCCGAGAGGGCCTCCGCATCGGAGACGAACAGGGCGAAGGGGGAGCGGCCGAGCGGTCGCACCTCCCGCAGCCGCAGACCGCAGGCCCCGGCGAGCAGCCGCGCCGGTCCGCCGCGATGGGTGAGGGCGTGCGCGGAGCCGCGCCATTCGACGACGCTCGCGCGCGCGTCGTGCAGCGGCCGCATGGCCAGCAGGTTCTCGCTCGCCGAGGCGGGGCGCGGCAGCCGGGCGGCGCCGACGCCGGAGGCGAGCACCTCGATCTCCCGCGGCGCGGCCTCGAGGGAGTCCATCGCGAACAGGCGCCCGCGCGAGCTGAACACGATCGCGCTTCCGTCGGTCGCGGGCTCGCGCAGGTAGCCCTCCTCCGAGGTGAGGGAGGTGTGGGAGCGCAGGTCCGTGCCGTCGGCGGCGACGGACCACAGGTTCGCCGAGGCGCGATCGGTGAGGGCCGCGCCGGGGCCGGGGGTGTCGGAGGCGAACAGCAGCCGGTCCCCGTACCAGGCGATCCGCAGCTTGGAGGCGAGGATCTCGTCGAGCAGCGGCTCCCAGGAGCGGGCCGCATGCGTCTCGGTGGGCGCGTCCAGCGGCACGTCCTCGCGCGAGAGCCACAGCTTCACGGCCGTGCCGCCCTGGTAGTGCTTCCAGGAGGCCTGGTCGCGGCGCCACGGCGTCGCGACCACCGTGGTGCCGGAGGGGTGGATCGCGACCTCGCCGCTGCGGCCCAGCGGCAGCAGCGTGGTGGTGCCCTCGAGGTCGACGGCCCACAGCTGGGCATCACGTGCGACCGGCGCGGCATAGCTGGTGGTCGCGACGATGCGGCCGTCGGGCAGCCAGCCGACGACCTTCGTGGCGGGGCGGCCCCAGAAGGTCAGGCGGCGCGGCGCGGACTCGCCGGCGACGTCCGCGACCCACACCTCCGGCCCGCCCGAGGTGCGGGAGGTGAAGGCGATGTGGGCGCCGTCGGGGGAGAAGCGCGGGTGGGAGACGGGGGCGCCCTCGTCGGTGAGGCGCCAGGCACGGCCTCCCTCGAGCGGGGCGAGCCACACGTCGTTCGCGGCGGTGAAGGTGATCAGCTCGCCCCGGACGTCGGGGTGGCGGAGATAAGCGGCATGAGCAGGCGTCGTCGGCATGGCTTCCACCCTATGCCGCGGGGCCGACGGGCCGGTGGGGCAGCCGGGTCGGTGGGGCGGCCGGGCCGACGGGGTCGACGGGGCAGCCGGGTCGACGGGGCCGATGGTTCGACGGGCCGACGGGCACCGGCGACCGGCGGGGCGGCCGCGGTGAGGAGCGATCGCGGCGCGGGTGGGTCGCTCAGCCGAGCGCGTCCGCGATGACGCCGTCGGCGCGGTGCAGCACGGCCGCGAGCTCGGCGCGGGTCACCGACTGCTCGCCCTGCCAGTGCGTCGACCCGTCGGGAGCCATCCCGGCGCTGGTCAGCCAGGCGGCGTCCGGCGACAGCTCCGCGGAGAGGTCCCTCCCCTCGGTCCCGCCGGACCCGTCGGCGCCGCCGGAGGGCCAGACCGCGCCGATCCCCGCGAGGGCGGGACGCAGCAGCGCGGCGAGCATCCCCGAGGCGCCCTCCCGAGTCGCGGGACCCTCGGGATGGACCTTCAGCTCGGCATCGCCCCAGAGCGCACCGCGGCCGTGCAGCCACAGCAGCGCGGAGGCCTGCTCCGGGTCCTCGCCGAGGTCGACGATGAGCACCGGCACGTCCTCGAGCGGCACCGCCGGGGTGCCTGCGAAGCGGTGCAGGGCCGCGGCGACCTCGCCCCGGGTCACGACCGCCTCCGGCGAGAAGGCGCCGCCGGCCGCGGGCAGCACGCCGGTGTCGTCCGCCCAGAGCATCGCCTCGAGCCCGGCATCGCCGTCGGCCACATCGGAGAACGGGTTGCTGGCGGGGCCGAGCACTCGGGGGAGCACGACCCCGGCGGAGACCGCGCCGACCACCGCGGCGGCCGCGGCGCCCGCGAGCAGCAGGGTGCGGCGCGGCGGCGCGGACCGAGCAGGGACGGGGCCGACGGGGTGCTGCTCCGGCGCCGGCGCGACGGTCCGCGGCGCGGCCGGGATGGGGCCGGGCTGCACCTCCGGCAGGGCCGGTGCGACGGCGAGGGCGGTCGGCTCCACGGCCGTCGGGGCCTCGACCGGCGCCGGTGCGGGTGCCGTGGGGGTCACGAGCACGGATCGGGCGGCGGCCGGGGCCGGGGCGCCGGGCCGATCGGGGCGCACGCGAGGCGCCGCAGGTCGTCTCAGAGCCACCGCAGCTCCTGCATCCGTCGCACGATCGCCCAGCTCAGCACCAGGTTCCCCCAGCCGTTGAGGTGGATGCCGTCGGAGGCGATCAGCAGCGGCGGCACCACGGCCCGGGCGAGGGCGTCGTGGGTGGTGCCCTGCTCGAGCAGCTGCAGCGGCGCGAGCGGGGAGCTGGCCAGGCCCTCCTCCCCGGTCAGCAGATGCTGCACGTCCAGGAAGTGATCGCGATGAGCTTCCGCGAGCCCGGCGTTGACCTCCGCGACCGCCGCTCCCGTCGCCGAGCCGGCCTCGTCGTGCTCCGTGCACCAGTGGCCGAGGACGAGCGTGTCACCGGGCGCGGCGGCCTCGGCCATCCGGGCGGTGTGCTCGAGCACCCCCTCGACGTCGCGGATGTTGTTCTTCCCCATCCACAGCACCTGCCGCGACCCCTCCGCGATCTCGGCGAGCGAGGAGACGAACACGCCGCCGGTGACCGCGTCCGCGGGGTCCGACGGGGTGAAGTACCAGGTCCCCGAGCTGCCGTCGAGGATCCCGTCGACCCCGTCGACCCGGCCCGGCACCCGGATCGGGCCGGACGGGGCGAGGCCCGAGTCGAGCGTGACCTCGAGGCGGGAGGTGCCCGGCTCGGGATCGCCCCGGCCGATCAGCGTCGGGGTGTCCAGGCCGCGCTGGAGCAGGGTGTGCCGGGACCAGGACGCGCCCACGCCGAAGGGGTGCACGGGAGCGGGGGCCGCCGCGAGCGCGAGGTGCTCGTGGATGCGCACCGGCACGGCGGTCGCCTCGTCGCCGCCCTCGGAGCTCATCGAGGAGGAGCCCCACAGCGTCAGCGCGGGGGCCTCGGACTCCGGATGCAGCAGTCGGCGCGAGGCCTCGGTGCCGGTCAGGGCGGAGGACGGGGAGAGAGGTGCAGCAGGCGCGGCCGGCGCGGCGGCATGCTGCGGCATCACGGTCCTCCGTGCTGGTCTGTGGGGCGAGCGCCCCACCGACGCTCACGGCGCCCAGCTTACTCGACGGGAACCTCCGCGGAAGGGGCGCCGGTGCAGATCACCGAGGGTGGTCGGCGAGCCCGTCGGACCCGGCCCCGTCGGCCGACGGACGGCCTGCGCGCGGCGTCGTGCGGCGCGCGGCCGACGGGGCTCGGGTCGCCGTTCACGCCCGGTGCAGCGCCGGCGCCCCGGCGGGCACCACGTAGGTGCGGTCCACCTGGATCTCGGCGCCCGGCCGGGTCACCTCCGCGAGCGTCTTGTAATCCACGCGCAGCTCCTCGGTCGAGTACTCGGACAGGACGTAGCCGCGCCGGCTCTTGATGTACTTGATGTGCGGGTTCTCGGCGAGCACGTCGTCCTCGCCCTTGGCCTTGTCGCTGCCGTCGCCGCCCGAGGTCACCGCGGTGGTCACCAGCTCCACGCCGAGCGTGGCGGAGTCCGGCTCCCAGAAGTCGGCCTTGAGCTCGTTGGCGAAGTGGACGTGCACGTCGCCGGTGAGCACGACGGGGGTCGCGACCTCGTGCTCGTCCCAGGTGCGCACGATCTGGTCGCGGTCGGCGCGATAGCCGTCCCAGCCGTCCGAGCCGAGCGTCGTCGTGGGCCCGGGGGCGTTGTCACGCTTGGCGAAGAAGACGCTCTGGGCGAGCAGCTGCCAGGTCGTCCCCGCCTCGATCATCCCGTCCTGCAGCCACTGCATCTGGTCCGCGCCGAGGATCGTGCGCGAGGGGTCCTCCTGCTCGTCGCAGTCGGTGAACCACCAGGTCTTCCCGCCGTCGTGGCAGGCCTGGAGATCGCGGTACTGGCGGGTGTCCAGCACGTGGAAGGTCGCCAGGTCGCCCCAGTGCAGGCGGCGGAACAGCTGGATGGAGGAGCCGACGGGGGCGCTGCTGCGCCGCAGCGGCATGTTCTCGTAGTAGGCCTGCTGGGCGGCGATCCGCCGCGCCATCCAGGCGTCGGTGGGCACGCCGTCCTTCGGGTGCACGCCGGCCCAGTTGTCCTGGATCTCGTGATCGTCCCAGGTCACGATCCATGGCGCGGTCGCGTGCAGCTCCTGCAGGTCAGGATCGGTCTTGTAGGTCGCGTAGCGCAGGCGGTAGTCCTCCAGCGTGGTGCACAGACGGTGGGGGTGCTTGCGGATCGTGGAGGAGCCGGCCCCACCCTCGTAGATGTAATCGCCGAGCGCGAAGACGAGATCGGGGCGGTCCTCGGCCGCACGACGGTAGGCGGTGAACCAGCCGCCCTCCCAGTGGGAGCAGGACAGGTGCACCATGCGCAGGTTCCGGCTGCTGCCCGCAGCGGGGGTGGTCAGCGTGCGGCCGGTGCGGGAGACGTGACGGCCGGTGCGGAAGCGGTAGAAGAACTCGGAGTCCGCGGGGAGGTCCTCGAGCTCGACGTGCAGGCTGTGGCCCTCCTCGGGCAGGGCGGTCTCGGTGCCGCGGCGCACGATGTCGCGGAAGCGCTCGTCGCGGGCGAGCTCCCAGCGCACCTCGACGGGCACCGAGGGCATGCCGCCGCGGCCGTCGAGCACGTGCGGGTCGACGGCCAGACGGGTCCACAGCACCACGGAGCTCGAAGTCGGATCGCCCGAGGCGACGCCGAGGGTGAAGGGGTCCTGCCGGCGCCAGGCCCCGTCGTCGGCGAGGGCCGGCGCCGTGCCGAGCACCCCGGCGGCGGTCAACGTGGTCAGCGAGGCGGCGGTGAAGTGGCGCCGGGTCATCCGGCGCCGACGGGCGAGGTTCGCGCCGCGGTCGGGGGCGACGAAGCGGGTGGGCGGGGCGGGCTCGGAGGGGCGCAGGTCGGAGGAGAGGTCCATGGTCGTCCTTGTCCGTGAGGGGGAGGGCGACGCCCACGCTGGCGCGGATGGAAAGGATTTGCGAGAGCGGTGGAGGCGGGGATAAGGATGTCCATCCAGTGCTCACCGGAGCGTGCGCGGGGGTTCACCGGCCCGTCATGGTCGCCCCGGCCGGGACCTCGGACGGTCCTGCGCGGCGCCCCGGTGCGGCACCTGCACCGACGCCGCGGTGCCTCGGCGCCGCACCCGGGGCCCGATCCCCTCGGGGAGGCCCTCAGGCCCAGTCGTAGTCGACGACGACGGGGGAGTGGTCCGACAGGCGCGTGCCCTCGTGCTCCCGGTCCACGGCCGCGCGCACCGCCGAACGCGCCAGGCGCGGCGTGGCCAGGTGGTAGTCGATCCGCCAGCCGGCGTCCTTGGCGAAGGACTGCCCGAGCCAGGACCACCACGAGTAGGGGCCGTCCTCGTCGGGGAGCAGGCGGCGCACCACGTCCACGAGCGTGCGCGGGGAGAGCTGCTGTCCGAGCCACTCCCGCTCCTCGGGCAGGAATCCGTCGGTCTGCTGGTTGCGGCGCCAGGCGGCGAGGTCCTGCCGGGTGTGGGCGATGTTCAGGTCGCCCATCAGCAGGAACTCTCGCCCCTCGGCCGCGGCGGCGCGGCGCGTGCGGGTCAAGTAGCGGGCGAAGCCGTCCATGAACTGCATCTTCCGCGCGTACTTCGCGCCCCCGTCGGGCGCCTCCCGCATCCGCTCCGGACGCTGCAGATGCGCCGGGAGTCCGCCCTTGGGCAGGTAGAGGCAGGCGATCGTGACCGGGGCGTCCGCGAGATCCACCTCGAGATAGCGGCCCTCGGCGACGAAGCGGGAGAGTCCGCGGGCGAGCGGCACCCGGTCCTCGGCGGGGATCGAGGTGAGCGCTTCGTCGGGCGCGCCGAGCAGCGCCGCCCCGCTCCAGGTGCGCACCGCCGCGGGAGGCCGACGGGTCAGCACCGCGACCCCGTTCCGACCCGGCAGCGTCCCGGTCTCCAGCGCCACGTGGAAGTCGCCGAAAGCCCCCTCGGGGAGCTTCGACGCCTGCGCCCGCACCTCCTGCAGCGCGATCACGTCGCATCCGCGCGTGGCGAGCCAGTCGCCGAAGCCCCGACGATGAGCGGCGCGGATCCCGTTGACGTTGGCCGAGGCGATGCGGAGCATCCCCGCAGGCTACGCGGTCCCGTCTCCGTCGGTCTCGTCGTCGCGGGTCAGGCTGCGCGGGCGCTCTACAGCACGACGTGGCGATATCGCCACGTCGTGCTGTAGAGCGCCCATCCGCGCCGGGACCGCACGCCGCGCCAGGTCACGTGCCCGCCTGTCCGTCCGCACGACTGGCCGCCGAGTCTGCTCGGGCCCGGACCGTCGCGTCAGGCGGTGACGGGGTCGCCGACGACGGGGCCCTCGGTGTTGGGCTTCCAGCCGAGTGCTGGCGCGACGTGAGTCGCGAAGTTCTCGAGGATCTCGAGGTTCAGGTCGACGCCGGCCTGGCTCGGGATCGTCAGCAGCAGGGTGTCGGCGGACATCACGGCGGCGTCGGCCCTCAGCTGCTCGATCAGCTGATCGGGCTCCCCCACGTAGGTGCGGCCGAAGGTGGAGCGGGTGCCGTCGATGATCCCGATCTGGTCGCCGCCGCCGCTGCCGCCCGCGCCGAACAGCACCCGGTCGCGGTCGCTGAGGATCGGGAAGACGCTGCGGGAGACCGAGACGCGCGGGACGTGCCTGTGCCCGGCCTCGCGGAACGCCTCGCGGAAGACGTCGATCTGCTCGGCCTGGAGGTCGCCGAAGGAGGAGCCGTTCGCCTCGGTGAGCAGGGTCGAGCTCATCATGTTCAGGCCCTGCTGCCCGGTGCGCTCGGCGGTCGCGCGGGAGCCCGAGCCCCACCAGATGTGCCGGATGAGCTCCTCGGACTGCGGCTCGATCGCGAGCGGGGCGTGCGGGGCGGCGTCGGACATGTAGGGCTGCGCCGCCGCGCGGGTCATCGGATGGCCCTGGATGGCCTGCAGGAAGGTGTCGAACTTCGCCGCGGCGATGTCCGCGCCGCGCGGGTCGGTCGAGCCGGTGTAGCCGAAGGACTCCCAGCCGCGGTCCGCCGCCTCGGGCGCGCCGCGGGAGATGCCCAGCGCCACGCGGCCGTCGGCGATGTGGTCGAGGGCCGCGGCCTCCTCGGCGAGGTAGAGCGGGTTCTCGTAGCGCATGTCGATCACGCCCGTGCCCACCTCGACCCGCTGCGTGCGCGCGGCGACCGCGGACAGCAGCGGCATCGGTGCGGCGGACTGGCGGGCGTAGTGGTGGACGCGGAAGTAGGCGCCGTTCACGCCCAGCTCGTCGGCGCCGACGGAGATGTCGATCGCGTCGTGGAGCATCTGGCGGGCGGTGATCCCGCCCTGGGCGGGATTGCCGCCGTAATGGCCGAAGCTGAGGAATCCGAAGGCACGCATGACCGCACCCTATCAAGTAGTTGAAAACGGAACCAGTGGTGAGGGAAGGATGCCGCCATGACCGCGAGCACCCCCGAGCAGCCGCTCGTCCTGGCCGACGCGCCCGCCTGGCGGCGCTGGCTGCTCGCGCACGAGGCG
The DNA here is from genome assembly GCF_001293905.1 of Brachybacterium sp. SW0106-09. Classification (NCBI taxonomy): domain Bacteria; kingdom Bacillati; phylum Actinomycetota; class Actinomycetes; order Micrococcales; family Dermabacteraceae; genus Brachybacterium; species Brachybacterium sp. SW0106-09. Next base: position 167,163 of record NZ_BCAK01000002.1, on the reverse strand, counting down.
CACAGCGACGGCGAATGGCTCGTGCTCGCGAAGAAGGGGACCCTCGACCCCACGTCCCTGTCCTATCAGGAGGCCCTCGACGAGGCGCTGTGCGGCGGCTGGATCGACGGTCAGCGGCGCAGCCGGGACGCGGGGACCTTCCTCCAGGGCTTCACGCCGCGCCGGCGACGCGCGCTCGGCTCCGCATCGAGCGCCCGACGACGCCCTGCGATCAGCTCTGCGTCGAGCTGCCGCCCACGACCAGTGCGAACATCACGCCGAAGCGGTCGACGACCTGGCCGTAGTGGTCGCCCCAGGGTGCGAGCTCGAAGGGCATCGCGACCTTCCCGCCGCCCTCGGCGATCCGTGCGAAGAGGGACTTCGCCGACTCCACGTCCTCGAGCCCGATGAGGAAGGAGTAGACGTCCGAGCCCAGCGGCGGCAGCTCGTCGCCCGGCCCGCCGATCGCGTCGCCGCCCGAGACGGTGAACAGGCCGCCGGTGAGCGTGCCGTGGGCGACCGCGCCGCGGGGCGGAGTGAAGGGGAAGCCCGAGAGATCCGGGATCTCGTCGTAGGTCATCATCTCCAGCTCGCCGCCGAACAGCTCCTGCCAGTGGGTGAGGACCTCCTGGCCGTTGCCGGGGAAGGCGACGTAGGGCGAGTTCTGCGGCTGCGGCATGCTGACCTCCGGGTTCGTCGGCGGGCGGCGACGTCGCGGCCCGGGGCGTCAGTCTTCCACGCTCCGGGCCGCGAGGGGAGGCTCAGTCCTCGTCGGCCTCGGTGGACTCGGTGGGACGGGAGCCCAGCTCGGCGTCCAGGCGCAGCAGGCCGGAGCCGTCCTCGCCGATCAGCTTCACGCGGCCGATGATCTCCGAGACCGTGGCCTCCTCCTCGAGCTGCTCGTCGACGAACCAGTTCAGCAGCGGGCGGGCATCGTAGTCGCCCTCCTTGTCGGCGCTGCGGTAGAGCTCGCGGATCGCCTCGGAGACCTTCTCCTCGTGGGCGAGGGCGGCCTCGAAGATCTCCAGCACCGAGAGGCCGGGCTTGACTCCGGGCTCGACGATCGTGCCGATCGCGGCGTGGTTCCCGCGGTCCGAGACGTGCTGGATGAACTTGTTGGCGTGGACGATCTCCTCGTCGGCCTGGTGGCGCAGCCACGCGGCGATGCCGGGGAGGTCCTGCTCATCGGCCTCGATGGCGAGCTGGCGGTAGGTGATCGAAGCGGCGAACTCCAGGGTGATCTGGTCCTGGAACTTCTTCTCGAGATCGTTGCTCATCTTCATGGGCACGACGGTAGTCCTCCGACCCGTCGTTGTCACCCCTGGTGAGCCTTCCCTGACCTGCAATGATGTGCTCCGGGCAGGCTTGCCTGACCCCGCGCGGCCGAGCGCGGCTCAGCTCCGCAGACGAGCGGGCACGGGCCCGAGGGTGCGTCCGGGCACGAGCTCCCCCTCGACGAGCGTGTGCTGCGCCGGCGGTGGGGCGACGGCGAGCGGGCCCTCGGGGTCCTCCTGCGCGTCGACGAGCAGCTCCTCCATCCGCTCGACCGCCCGGGCGGCCACCTCCTCAACGGGCAGGCGCACCGTCGCGAGCCCCACCAGGTCCAGGCCGTCGCCGAGTCCGTCGAAGCCGAGCGTGCTGACGTCCTCGGGGATGCGCACGCCGCGTGCGGCGGCGGCCCGCAGCAGATCGAGCGCGACGTAGTCCACGGGGCAGACGATGCAGCTCGCGCCCTCCTCCTTCGTGGTGTCCAGGGCGCGCACCACGCCCTGCTCCACCGGCAGCAGGTCCACGGGGAGGATGGAGATGCCGAGCTCCGCGCACCGCTCCACCAGGCTGCGGATCCGCAGGTCGAACACGCGCGAGTAGAGCAGCGGCGCGGTGAGCACGACGACGCGTCGGTGCCCGTGCGCGGCGATCTCGTCGGCGACCGCGCGGCCGTGGGCGCGCTCGTCGTAGCTGATGGACTCGATGCGGGGGTGCTCGTTGGGGCGGCCGACGATCATCAGCGGCACCGAGGTCACGGTCTCCACGAGGTCCTCGGCGGCGGTCACCCCGGTGCCGACGAACACCCCGGCGACACGCTGGCCGAGCAGGCGCCGCAGCCCGGCCACCTCGGCGGTGCCGTAGTCGTGGCGGGAGGCGGTCACGGAGATGAGGGTGCGCCCCGCCCGCTCGACCGCCCGGTTCGTCTCGGACAGCAGGTGCCCGTAGGCGGGGTTCGTGCCGTCGCGGATCAGCAGGCCGAGCTGGCGGCCGTGGCGCATGGCGAGTCCGCTGGCGACGAGGTTGTGCACGTAGCCCAGGCGTGTGGCGGCCTCGTGCACGGCGATGAGGGTGTCGGGGGAGACCCGCTCCCCGTCGTTCTGGAAGACCCGCGAGACCGTGGAGCGGGAGACCCCGGCCGCACGGGCGACGTCCTCCATGGTGGGCTGGTGCGGCATGGCGGCTCCTCCCGGTCCCGGATGCCTCGGGGTGCTGCACGAGCGCTCCGGTGCGCGTCGCGTCGGCGGCTGGTCCGGGGCAGGATAGCCCGGCCGGAAAGGCGCCGCGGACCGCCCAGGTGACCTGCAGGTGAAGACCGGGGGAGGGGGGCCGGAGCGCGACCGGGCCGACGACGAACAATCGGCACCGGAACGATGAACTTCCGGTGGACGCGCGGCGGACCGACGGTGCCCAGGGGTGCTCGGAGACCGGCCCGGAAGGTCATGGGAGCGCTCCCACCTGCGAGGTCAGGCGCTGTTCACGGTCGGTTCACCGAGCTCGACGGCTCCTTGGCGGATCGTCCCGCACCTTCCTACGGTGGCCTCGTCGAGAACGCCGGCGCCCGCCCCGCGGCCGCCCGGGTCCTCGATGTGCCCGCTCCCGGATCCCGATCCTGCGCAGCGGGCGAGGCGGACCCTCCGGTCCGCCGACGGCCGCCCGCCCCCGGGCAGGGCGCGTCCGTCGCGCAGCCCGTCGTCCCCCGACAGCCCCTCGGAGCTGTCCCGACCAGGAAGCTGGGAGCGCTCCCATGACTACCCCCGTCCGCACCCACGGCCCGGACCGCACGGCCCCCGCCGCTGCCGGTGCGCCGCCGAGCGAGGCGACCGTCGAGTCCGCGCCGGCCGGCGCAACCCCCGCCGCGCAGCGGCCCGCGCGTCGGCGCTCTCCCCAGCGTCGCCGCCGCGCCCGTCGCGACGCGCTGCTCTTCCTCGCGCTGATCGCCCCGAACTTCCTCGCGATCATCGTCTTCTCGTACTACCCGGCGCTGTACAACATCGGGCTGAGCTTCTTCGAGTGGGACTTCGTCGAGCCGGTCCCCGAGTGGGTGGGCGCGGCGAACTACGTCGATCTGTTCACCTCGGCGAGCTTCGGCCAGGTCCTGATGAACACGCTGATCTTCACCGGGGTCAGCGTGGTCGGCTCCCTCGTGCTCGGCCTGCTGCTGGGCAGCCTGCTGGCCACGAAGGTCCCGTTCACGGGCTTCGCGCAGACCATGGCGTTCGCGCCGCACATGCTGCCCGGCGCCGCCGTCGGCATCCTGTGGCTGTTCATGTTCGACCCGAACTACGGCCTCTCCCGCTGGGCGTTCTCGCTGTTCGGTGCGGACTCCCCGGCCTGGACCACGACCTCGGACTGGTCGCTGTGGTCCATCACCATCGCCTACACCTGGCAGCGCCTCGGCTTCGTCACGGTCATCTGCTACACGGCGATCCTCGACCTGCCGAAGGACCTCTACGAGGCCGCGGCCCTCGACGGCGCGCACGGCTGGAAGCTCTTCCGCCACCTGACCCTGCCGCTGCTGAGCCCGATCACGTTCTTCCTCTCGATCACGGGCATCATCTCCGCCGCGCAGGCCTTCGACATCATCTCGATCATGACGGGCGGCGGCCCCGGGACCTCCTCCAGCACGCTGAGCTGGATGGTCTACGAGCAGGCCTTCCAGAAGTTCGACATCGGCAGCGCCTCGGCCGCCGCGACCGTGCTGCTCGCGATCCTCCTGGTCATCACCTACGTGCAGGTCCGCTACGGCGAGAAGAAGGTGAACTACGACTCATGAGCACCCTGAGCTCCGCCCCCTCCGCCCAGCTCCCCGACGGGACGGCCGCCCCCGAGGGCACCTCCGTGCCCCGCAACACCGGGCGCCGCCGCGGCCCCCGCCGCCCGGCCTGGGCGACCGCGCTGCTGGTCCTCGGCGTCCTCGCCACGATCGCGGTGTTCCTGGTGCCGCTGTACTGGCTGTTCTCCTCGGCCCTGAAGCCGCACCAGGACATCTACACCTGGCCCCTGCAGTGGATCCCCACCGAGCTGACGTTCTCGAACTTCGTCGGTGCCTGGGAGGCCGCCGCGTTCGATCGTTTCTTCCTGAACTCGATCATCACCACCGGCGTCGGCACCGTGCTCGAGATCGTGCTCGCGATCCTGTCCGCCTACGCCTTCGTGTTCGTCGAGTTCCGGTTCAAGAAGGTCGTGTTCGGCCTGATCGTCGCCTCGCTGATGCTGCCGGGCCACGTGACGCTGATCGTCAACTACATCACCGTGGCGAACCTCGGCTGGCTGAACACCTACGCCGGGATCATCCTGCCCGGCATCGCCAGCGCCTTCGCGATGTTCCTGATCTACCAGTACATGCGCACGATCGACAAGGACATCCTGCAGGCCGCGGAGATCGACGGCGCCGGCCACATCCGCCGCATGCTCACCATCGTGGTGCCGCTGTCGAGCCCCATGATCCTCACCACCAGCCTGATCGTCATGGTCGGGAAGTGGAACGAGTACGTGTGGCCGCTGATCGTCACCTCGACCGAGGACATGCGCACCCTCCCCATCGGGCTGCTGTTCCTGCGCAGCCAGGAGGGCTACAGCAACTGGGGCGTGATCATGGCCGGCGCCGTGTTCGTCTCCCTGCCGATGCTGATCCTCTTCTTCCTCGCCCAGAAGCGCATCATCGGCGGCCTCGCCGCCGGCGCCATGAAGTGAGGCCGACGGGACGGCCCCGCGCCGTCCCGACCGTCCCGGGCCCGAGCGGCCCGCCCCCGAACCCGCCGGACCGGGCGCACGAGCGCTCGGCCCCGGTCCCGCACGACCCGACGACCCCGCCCGACCGCACCGGAGCCCTCCGGTCCGGCCCGTCTCCAAGGAGCGATGCACATGTCCCGCAGCCCCCTGAACCTCTCCCGCCGCACCATGATGGCGGCTCTCGGCCTGGGTGCCGGCGCCGCCGGCCTCGCCGCCTGCGGCGCCCCGAACGGCGGGGGCGGCGGCAGCGCCGACGGCTCCGTCCGTGACGGCTTCTCGCAGGCCGACCTCACCGTCCCCTCCGAGTACGAGGGCCGCACCCCGGTCCTGTTCTGGGCGCCCTTCACCGGGGTGAACTACGAGGTCCTCGCCAAGCAGTTCGCGGCCTTCAACGAGTCCCAGGACGAGATCGTCGCGATCGCCGAGTCCGTCGGCGGCTACGCCGACCTCAACCAGAAGTTCACCGCAGCCCTTCAGGCCCGCACGGTCCCGGACATCGTCTGCTTCCCCGAGATGCAGTGGCTCCAGTTCTACAACTCCGACGCGCTCGCACCGCTGGACAGCTACTTCGACGACGAGTGGAGCCTCGACGTCTACATCGACAACTACGTCGCCGAGGGCAAGGCCGCCGGCGAGACCTTCGTGGTGCCCTTCGCCCGCTCCACCCCGCTCTTCTACTACAACAAGACCCGCTACATCGAGGCGGGCCTGCCCGAGGAGGGCCCCGAGACCTGGGAGGACCTCGCCGAGTTCGCGCCCGAGCTGGCGAAGATCGAGGTCGAGGGCCGTCCGCTGGCGGCGCTCGCGGTCGGGGCCGACGATGCCTGGTACGCGCAGGCCGACATCTGGGGCTTCGGCGGCGCGAACGCGAACGAGGACTTCGCGGTCACGATCAACGAGGACGCGGGCGTGGAGTGGCTGGAGTGGCAGCGCAAGTTCATCCACGAGGACAAGTTCGGCTACATGGCGCAGGCCGCGGGCACCGACTTCGCCTCCGGCATCACCGCCGGGATGCGCGGCTCGACCGCCGGGCTGACCGGCACCACCGCCGCCACCGAGGGCGTCTTCGAGGTGGGCACCGCGTTCATGCTCTCCAAGGAGGGCCAGGAGAAGCAGGTCCCGACCGGCGGCTCCGGCCTCTCGATCGTGCGCAGCGACTCCCAGGACCGCCAGGACGCCTGCGCGGAGCTGTTCCGCTTCCTCGCCCAGCCGGAGAAGTCCGCCGAGTGGCACGCGGGCACCGGCTACGTCCCGATCGTGAAGGCCGCGGCCGACACCCAGACCGTCAAGGACCTCGTCGCGGAGAACCCGAACTACGGCGTCGCGCTCGCCCAGCTCGAGAACGCCCGCACCGCGGACTACACCAACTGGGATCAGGGCTCCGTCACCGAGATCGGCGCCGCGCAGGCGCAGGTCTACGGCGACGGCGCCGATCCGAAGAAGGTGCTCGACGCGCTCGCGGCGACTCTCCAGGAGACCCTCGACGACAACCGCGAGGACTACGAGGCCGTGGAGTTCGAGGGCTGGAACTGAGCGTGCTGCCCTGAGCGGGTCCCGGTCGCCGCGGCGACCGGGACCCGCCGTCCCCGGGGGCGAGCCGTGGCGGCCCGCCCCGGCCGCTCGCCCTGCCGACCATCCCACCCAGGAGAACCACCCCTCATGACCCCCACGCAGCCCGCCCTCGTCGGACACCGGGGCGCCGCAGCCCTCGACCCCGAGAACACCGTGCGCTCCTTCCGGCGCGGCGTCGCCGAGGGCTCGACGCTGCTCGAGTGCGACGTCCATCTCAGCGCCGACGGCCAGGACGTGATCCTCCACGACGCGACCCTGGACCGCACCGTGCAGGCCGACTCCCCGCTGCGCACCGGCGCGGTCGCCGACCTGACCCGCGCCCAGCTGGACCGGGTGCTGGTGGGGGAGGGCGAGCACATCCCGACCCTCGCCCAGGTGCTCGAGGCGGCCGTGCGCGAGGACGGCACCCGGGTGCCGCTGCTGGTGGAGATCAAGGCGCCGGGCGCCGTGGAGCGGGTGCTCGAGATCCTCGCCGAGGAGTTCGGCGACGGCGGCGCGGAGGCCTGGACGGATCCGTCGGCCGCCCCGGCCGTGCTGCTCTCCTTCCACCAGGAGCCGCTGCAGCACGCGCAGCAGGTCGCGCCGTGGATCCCGCGGATGCTGACCACCACCGCGACGAGCCCCGAGTGGTGGCTGGCGTGCCGAGACCTCGGCGTCGTCCACGCCGGCGTGCGGATCGCCGACGCCCGTCAGGCCGACGTCGAGCGCGCTGCCGAGCTCGGCGTGGCCCTGAACCTGTGGACCGCACGCACCGAGGAGGAGCTCGAGCGGGCCCTCGAGCTCGGCTGCGACACCCTCACCGTCGACGACCCGGTCTGGGCGGCGGCGCTGATGGAGCGCCACGCCCTGGTCTGAGCGTGTGAGGGACGGGGCGATGGACGGGGGAGCCCCTGGCCGCCGCTCGGCCGGTCCCGCACCTGTGTCGAGCACGGGGCGAAGGCGTGACCCGCGGCATGCTGGGGGTCGGGACGGGAGGGCCTCGTCCCGAGCGCCTCGCCGCGCCGGGCGACCGGACCGCCCCCGACCCGCACGAGCTCGCCCCCCGATCACTGCACGCCCGACCGCTCAAGGAGCACCATGACCCCGAAGCGCCCCGCCCGCCCCGCGATCGTCGGCCACCGCGGCGCCAGCGCGCACGCCCCCGAGAACACGCTCGCCGCGTTCCGCCGCGCGATCGAGGACGGCGCCCAGCTGCTCGAGTGCGACGTCCATCTCAGCGCAGACGACGAGGTGGTCGTGATGCACGACGAGACCATCGACCGCACTGCCGCGGCGGACTCGCCCCGGCGCAGCGGCGCCATCGGCGAGCTGACCCGTGCCGAGCTCGACACGGTGCTGCTCGAGGACGGTGAGAAGGTCCCCTCGCTCGCCGAGCTGCTGGAGACGACCACCGTGCCCCTGTTCATCGAGGTCAAGGTCGCCGGTGCCGGCGAGGCCGTCGCCGGGCAGCTCGCCGCGCTCCCGGAGGACTCCCCGGCGAAGGTCTCCACCGTCATCTCCTTCCACGCCGAGGCGCTCGAGGCGATCCGTCGCGGCAGCCCTGGCACGCCGGTCTCGTATCTCGTCGAGCAGATCACCGAGCAGACGATCCGGACAGCGAAGGACCTCGGCGCCGCGGGGATCGGCCCGGCGATCGACGGGCTCGCCCTCCGCGCCGCCCGCGCCGTGCACGAGGCCGGTCTGCGCCTGAACCCGTGGACCGTGAACACCGCGGTCCAGCTCGAGGTGGCCCTCGCCTGCGGCGTCGACACGATCACCACCGACGACCCGGCCTGGGTGCAGCGCGAGCTCGACGTGCGGAGCTGACGTCCGGGGCGCCTCCTGTGCCGCCCCGGCCTCGCCGCCCGAGACATCGCCCTGCCCGGCTCCGCCAGCCTGGTGGAGATCCTGCGGCCGGCGGAGGTCGTGATCGCGCGCGCGAGGAGCCCGCAGCCGCGCGCGTCCCACGGGAATGCGGGGAGAGCGCCGCGCGTTGCACACCCTCATGAAGGCCATCACCTACAGCAGCTACGGGGGCCCCGAGGTCCTCACCCTCTCCGAGCTCGAGGACCCGAAGGTCGGCCCTGGCGAGATCCTCGTCGACGTGCGCGCCGCGGGAGTGAACCCCGTGGACTGGAAGGTCCTCTCCGGCGGCCTCGACCCGCTGATGACCACCATCTTCCCTGTGATCCCCGGCTGGGACGTCGCGGGCGTCGTCACGGCGGTGGGCCTGGACGTCCCGGAGTTCTCCGTCGGCGACGCGGTCATGGCGTACGCCCGCAAGGACTGGGTCCAGGCCGGCTCCTTCGCCGAGAAGATGACGGTCCCGGTGCGCGCCGCCGCTCGCAAGCCCGACTCCCTCTCCTTCGCCCAGGCCGCCGCGCTGCCTCTCGCCGGCCTCACCGCCTACCAGTCCCTGCACCGTCTCGGCCTCACCGCCGGGCAGACGGTGCTGGTCCACGGCGCGAACGGCGGCGTCGGCTCCTTCGCCGTGCAGATCGCCGCCGGGGCCGGCGCCCGCGTGATCGGCACCGCCTCCGAGCGCAGTCACGAGCGGATCCGCGGCCTCGGCGCCGAGCCCGTGACCTACGGTGACGGGCTCGAGGAGCGGGTCCGCGCACTGGCCCCCGGGGGCGCCGACCTCGTCGTGGACTACGTGGGCGGCGTGCTCGAGCAGACCCTCGCCGTGCTCGCCCCCGGCGGTCGCCACGCCTCGGTCGCCGACGGCTCCGTCGGCGAGGCGGGCGGTGCCTACCTGTGGGTGCGGCCCGACGCCGGGGACCTCGCCGCGCTCGCCGAGCTGGTCGAGGCCGGCTCGCTGCGCGTCGACGTCGAGCGCACCTTCGACCTCGCTGACGCCGCCGACGCGTTCCGCGCGAGCATGGAGGGGCACACGAGCGGGAAGATCGTGGTGACCGTCGGGGAGTGAGGTCTCCGCGCCGGGCCGTCGCAGTCGCGGACGGATCGCGGGAACCGATGGCTCCCTCGCCGGCACCGCCGAGCCCGACACGCTGAGGAGGAACGCCATGACGACCGTCGACGGATCCCCGCTGATCACCCTGCGCCGCGGCGACATCACCCGGGTGGACGACGTCGACGCGATCGTCAACGCCGCGAACTCCACCCTGCTCGGCGGCGGCGGGGTCGACGGCGCGATCCATCGCGCCGCCGGCCCCGGCCTGCTCGCCGAGTGCCGCACCCTGGGCGGCTGCGCGACCGGGGACGCGAAGCTCACCGGCGGGCACGACCTGCCCGTCCCGCACGTCCTGCACACCGTCGGCCCCGTCTGGTCCGTCCACGCCGACGAGGCCGGACGGGCCCGCCGCGACGCCGATCTGGCCTCCTGCTACCGGCGCTGCCTCGAGGTCGCCGACGAGCACGATCTGCGCCGCCTCGCCTTCCCCTCGATCTCCACCGGCGCCTACCGCTTCCCCCTCGAGCGCGCCGCCCGGATCGCGATCGCGAGCCTGCGCGAGACCGCGGCGCGGCTCGGCGGGCGCTGGGAGCTGCGCCTGGCGCTCTTCGACGACGAGACCCTCGCCGCCTACGAGAAGGCGCTCGACGGCCGTCGCGTCGACGCTCGGCTGTGATCCCCGTCTCGCCGGTGCATGGCGAGACAGGCACGTGCATGTTCACTCACCGAACGTCCCGTGACCGCCCGGCTCCGTACGCGTAGTCTGGCCCCGCTCCGCCCTCCCGACCCCGAGGGCCCCGCGATATCGGGCCCCCGGGCCCCTGAAAGGACCGCGATGCTCGACTCGACGCTCCAGGACACCTTCGACCGCGTGCTCCGCCGCAACCCCGGCGAGCCCGAGTTCCACCAGGCCGTCCGGGAGGTGTTCGAGTCTCTCGAGGTCGTCCAGTCCCGGCACCCGGAGTACCAGGACCACGGGATCCTCATGCGCCTGTGCGAGCCCGAGCGCCAGATCATCTTCCGCGTCCCGTGGGTGGACGACGAGGGGACCGTGCAGGTCAACCGCGGCTTCCGCGTCGAGTACAACTCCGCGCTCGGCCCGTACAAGGGCGGTCTGCGCTTCCATCCGAGCGTCAACCTCGGCATCGTGAAGTTCCTCGGCTTCGAGCAGATCTTCAAGAACTCCCTGACCGGCCTGCCCATCGGCGGCGGCAAGGGCGGCTCCGACTTCGACCCGCACGGCCGCAGCGACGGCGAGGTCATGCGCTTCTGCCAGTCCTTCATGACCGAGCTGCACCGCCACATGGGCGAGTACACCGACGTCCCCGCCGGCGACATCGGCGTGGGCGCCCGCGAGATCGGCTACCTCTTCGGCCAGTACAAGCGCCTGACCAACCGGTACGAGGCCGGCGTGCTCACCGGCAAGGGTCTGGACTGGGGCGGCTCGCTCGTGCGCAAGGAGGCCACCGGCTACGGCGCGGCCATCTTCGCCGACGAGATGCTCAAGGCCCGCGGCAAGTCCTTCGAGGGCCGCCGCGTCGCCGTCTCCGGCTCCGGCAACGTCGCGCTCTACGCGATCGAGAAGTCCCGCCAGCTCGGCGGCACCCCGATCACCGCCTCGGACTCCTCCGGCTACGTCGTCGACGAGAACGGCATCGACCTCGACCTGCTCCAGCAGATCAAGGAGGTCGAGCGCGGCCGCATCCACGAGTACGCCGAGCGCCGCGGCGAGGGCGCCCGCTTCGTCAAGGGCGGCAGCGTCTGGGACGTCCCGGCCGACATCGCGATCCCGTCCGCGACGCAGAACGAGCTCGGCGCCGGCGACGCCCGCACCCTGGTCAAGAACGGCGTGCTCGCCGTGTCCGAGGGCGCGAACATGCCCTGCACCCCCGAGGCCGTGGCCGTGTTCCGCGAGGCCGAGGTCGCCTACGGGCCCGGCAAGGCCGCGAACGCCGGCGGCGTCGCGACCAGCGCGCTCGAGATGCAGCAGAACGCGAGCCGCGATGCGTGGAGCTTCGAGCACACCGAGGAGCGCCTCACGCAGATCATGAGGAACATCCACACCACCTGCCTCGAGACCGCCGAGGACATGGGCCGCCCCGGCGACTACGTCGTCGGTGCGAACGTCGCCGGCTTCCGCAAGGTGGCCGACGCGATGATCGCCTTCGGCGTCATCTGAGCCGAGCCCGCTCCGGCCACGACGCCCGTCCCGCATCCCGCGGGGCGGGCGTCGTCGTGCGGGGGGCCTCCCGGCTCCATGCAGCACTCGATACTGTCGGCCCCTCACGACTGTCGTGATTCAGGTCGCCGCTCTCCAATTGCGAAAGATTCTCATTCGCTGGTAGCTTCCTGGCATGCACCTGATGAGAAACATTGTCATGAAGCGGCGTGCCGTCGCGCTCCTCGGCGCGGGCGTGCTCGCGCTCTCCGCCCGCGGCTCCGGCGCCGACGGCGGAGCCTCCGACGGCGGGGGGGAGGAGGCCGGGGCCGCCGAGTCCCCGTCCTCGGTCCGCACCGAGGTCGGCGCGCTCAGCCCCCGTATCGTCCTCGCCCACGAGGGCGGTGTCGTCACCCTCGACTCGGCCGACGGCTCCGTGCTGAACGAGACCCCCGTCGAGGGGTACGTGCGGCTGAACCCGGCCGGCGACGGCCGCCACGTCGCGGTCAGCGCCTCCGACGCCGTGACCATGTACGACACCGGCCTGCTCGCCCAGGGCCACGGCGACCACTTCGACTACTACGTCCAGGACCCGGCGCTCACCGACCTCTCCCTCGAGGCCCCGATGCCCGGCCACGTCATCCCCCACGGCGACCGCACCGCGATCTTCGCCGACGGCACCGGCGACATCACCCTGATCGACCCCACCGCCCTCGGCGAGGGCCAGCTCGACGTGCTCGAGGAGACCGCGACCGAGGACCCGCACCACGGCGTCGCCGTGCCGCTGTCCGACGGCGGGCTGCTCACCACCCAGGGCACCGAGGACGCGCGCAGCACCGTCCAGGTCCTCGACGCCGACGGCAAGGTCGTCGCCGAGACCGACGACTGCCCCGGCGTGCACGGCGAGGCCGCCGCGCAGCCCACCGAGTCCGGCGACGTCATCTCGCTGGGCTGCGAGAACGGCTCGGTGATCTACCGCGACGGCGAGTTCCACAAGGTCGCGATCGACGGCGACTACCAGCGCTCCGGCAACCAGAAGGGCCACGAGGAATCCCCGATCGTGCTCGCGGACCACAAGGTCGAGGCCGAGCCCGCCGGCGGCATCGAGCGCCCCACCGAGATCGCGCTGATCGACACGCGCGACGCGACCCAGCAGCTCGTCGACCTCGGCTCCCCGTACTGGTTCCGCAGCCTCGACCGCGGCCCCGACGGAGAGGCGCTCGTGCTCACCTACGACGGGGAGCTGAACATCCTGGACCCCGAGAGCGGCGAGATCCTCCACGAGGTCCCCGTGACCGGTGAGTGGGAGGAGGGCGAGAACTGGCAGGAGGCCGGCCCGATGCTCTCGGTCGCCGACGGCACCGCCTTCGTCGTCGACCCCGAGGCGAAGAAGCTCAGCATGGTCGATGTCGCCAGCGGCGAGGTCTACCGCGAGCTCGACCTGCCCGTCGTCCCGCACGAGATCCAGGTGACCACCGGCACCGCCTCCGGCGAGTACGAGGTCTCCCCGGGCGCGAGCGAGTCGGAGGGCGAGGAGGGCCACGAGGGCCGCGACCACGCCGACGAGGACGGCCACGACCACGGCGCCAGCGATGCCGGCGGCGCCGAGGACGACCACGAGGGCCACGACCACTGAGTCCCCGCCGCTGAGCATCGGCCACCGGACCGGGGGCAGACCCCCAGGACCTCCATCGAGACGTGGCCTTGTGCCGGAATGGCCACTCATTCCGACACAAGGCCACGTCTCGATCGCGTCGGTGCACGCCTCCCGAATGCGTCGGCGCCCTTCTCCGACGCCGAGTGGTGCATGTGGACCGCTATGTGCAGGTCATGGCAGTCCACATGCACCACTCGGCGTGAGGGCAGGCGTGGTGGCCGGGGCCGGCGGAGGGGGTGTGTCTCAGCCGCGGCGGCCGGTCCTCGCGAGCACCCGGGTCTGGGCATCGGCCCCGCCGGGCACGTCCACGGGCGCGCCGAAGATGCCGGGGGCGTAGGCATGCTCGCCCCAGCCGTCCACCGCGGCGTCGACCAGCGCGAGCTCGGCCTCGGTGAGGCGGGCGTCGCGGCCCTGTGACCTGGCCAGGTCCCAGCGATGGACGATCAGGTCGAAGCCGTAGAAGTCCAGCAGCACGTCACCGACGGTCGTCGGACCGAAGGCCCCGTCGTGGGGGCGGGAGGCCGCGGCGGGGTCGGCCAGGAGCGCCTCGACCACGTCGAGGTGCGCGGCCCAGCGCGCGGCCGGGTCCGCAACCGCCTCGCCGGTCTCCCCTGCAGGGTTCTCGTCCGCAGGGCTCTCTTCGGCGGGGCGCTCGTCGGCGATGAGGCCGACGCCCACCAGGAACTCCCGCTCGGTGTCGATGACGTGGATGAGCACGTCACGAGCGGTCCAGCCCTCGCAGGGGCTCGGCGCGTCCCAGTCGGCGACCGCCTCCACCTCCGCGGTGAACGGCGCGGACCGCTCGCGCCAGCGGGTCGCGGCGTCGGGGCCGGCGGCGGGTCGTGCAGTGGTGCTCATGTCTCCTCCTTCGTCGCCGTCCCGGACGTCCCGGGCGGGCGAGGTCGACGCTACGGAGCACCCGTCGGGCGGTCTTGTGGATTCCCGACACCGCCGCCGACGGGCCGGATCCGAGGCGAAGGGTCGGCGGTCCCGGCGCCGGTGACTCGTGTCCGCGGGGTCGTCACCGGGGCGGCACCGCCGGACACGGCTACTGTGCGGCCATGGCCTCACGCGCGTCGGACGACATCGAGCGGGCGCATCTGCGCGACCCGGCCGACCGCAGCTTCACCATCCACCGCCGGCTCCCGCCCGCCTCGCTGCGCCCCTGGCTGCGCCGCTACTGGATCCCGGTCTGGGACGTGCCGGAGGGGGAGCGGGCCGAGCAGCGGGTGCTGCAGTTCCCCGTCTGCCTCATGATCACGACCCCCGCCTACTCGCGATTCGTCGGCCCGAATCCCGGGCTCTCCACCACGGTGCTCGAGGGCTGCTCCTGGGGCTTCGGCGTCATGTTCGCCCCGGCCGCGGGCGCCGTGCTGCACGGGGGAGGGCTCCGCGAGCTCGCCGGCGGCCATCGGGAGCTCGAAGGGGTCGCGGCGCTCGCCGGCCTCACGGCGCCGCTGCGGGAGCTGATGGCGCAGGGGCCCGACGAGGACGAGGTCCATGCGGCGTGCTGCGCGCTCGTGGAGGAGCGCATCGCCGGGCTCGGTCCACCCCGGGAGGAGGACCTCCTGATCGACGCGATCGTCGAGGAGGTCGAGAACGACCCGGCGCTGTGCGAGGTCGGGCAGCTGTGCAGCCGCTTCGGGCTCGGGGAGCGTGCGCTGCAGCGGCTCACCGGCAGGCGGCTCGGCCTCACGCCCGCGTGGCTGATCCGGCGGCGGCGGCTGCACGAGGCGGCCGACGGGCTGCGCGGCGACGAGGACCTCGCCGCGCTCGCGGCACGGCTCGGCTATGCCGACCAGTCCCACTTCACCCACGACGTCCACACCGCGACGGGGTCGACGCCCGGAGAGCTCGCCCGGCGGTGGCGCGAGGGGTGAGGCTCAGAAGCCCAGCTCGTCCGCCCGCGCGATGATCGCCTCGGCGGTGGAGATCGTCTGGTCCACGTACGCCTCGCCGAAGAGGTGCACATGGGCGAGCAGCCCGAAGAAGAGGTGCGCGGGCAGGTCCTGCTCCCAGTCGCCGGGCAGCGGGTGCTCCTCGGTGTAGCCCTCGAAGATCTCCTCGAGGTGCGGGGCGTCGAAGAGGGAGAGCATCGCGAGGTCCTCGAGGCGGTGGCCGCCGTGCGCGGAGGGGTCGATGAGGGTCACCCCGTCGGCCGTCCACATCAGGTTCCCGGACCACAGGTCGCCGTGCACGCGGCTCGGCTTCTCCCTTCCCTGGCCGCTGATGCCGTCGTAGGCGCCGTCGGCGATCACGTCGATCGCCTCGTCGACGGTGTCGTGCCCGTCGGCGCCGAGGGTGCGGGTGACCTTGTCGGCCAGGGGGCGCAGCCGCTCCTCGGCCCAGTACACCGCGAACTCCTCCTCGACGCGGGTCGAGACGGGGAAGGGGTTCTCGAGCGGGCCGAAGAAAGCCGGGTCGGCGGGGGACCAGCCGAAGCCGGGCGCGCCGGCGTCGTGCAGGCGGGCGAGGCGTCGGCCGAACTCGCGGGCCGCCTCGGGGGTCGGGCCGACGGGCTCCAGGCGCACCAGACGCAGGGAGTCCTTCTTCTCCTCGAGCACCTCGACCACGGGGACGGCACCGGGCTCGGCGAGCCAGCGCAAGCCTGCGGCCTCGGCCGCGATGTGCCCCCTGGGGGCGTTCGATGCGTTCTTCACGAAGTCGCTCATGGGCCCACCGTAAGCAGAGGGTGACGTGATCGCGCCACTGTGCAGGTGGGCGATGTGGTGGGGAGGACAGTCAGCCGTCCAGGCCGAGCTCCGCGGCGAGGGTGCCCCGCAGCACCGGCAGCACCTGACGATGGGAGGCGCGGGTCGCGGCGCGCGAGGCGACGTGCACGAGCATCGCGGTGCGCTCGTAGGCGGTCCACGCCCGCATCCGCTCGCGCAGCGCACCGACGTCGGCGATCCCCGCGGGCACCTCGCCGAGCTCGCCGCGCGCCCGCACGTACTCGTCGACGAAGGCCATGACCTGCTCCTCCGCGAGCGGCACGTACCAGGGCCCGCCGTGCACGGGACCGCCGATGATCGCGAGATCCCGGGCGGGGTCGTCGCCCTGCGCCCACTCGTAGTCGATGTACTGCACGCGCGGCAGGCCGGTCGACGGGTCGATGCCGTCCCACAGGATGTTCGTCGAGCACAGGTCGCCGTGGCAGAGCGCGAAGCCGTCCAGCTGCGCGATCTGGTCCTCGATGCCGGCGATGCGGGCGAGCGCCGCCTCGAGGAAGGGCTCGAGCCCGTGCTCGGCGAGCAGCGTGCCGTGCCGGGCGCGCCAGGACTCGACCTCGGCCTCCACCTCGGGCAGCAGCGCCTGGGGGCCGACGGGGACCGCCGCCCACGGGTCCTCCCCGAAGCTCACCGGTCCGCGGCCCGGGGCGGGCACGGCGTGGAGGCGGGCGAGGAGCCGGGCATGGGAGCGCAGGTGCGCGCCCGTCCAGGCCTCGGGCGCTGCGGCCACGCCCGGGATCTCGGTGGTGACGACGCAGGGGTGGCCGAGCGGGCTGGTCGCGGCGTCGTCGTGCACGGCGATCGGATCGGGGCCGGCCTCCGGCGGGATCAGGGTCAGCGCCGCGATCTCGTGGCCCAGGTCCTGGTGCAGCTCCTCGGGGGCGACATGCGCGATCCGCACGATGACCGGCGCGTTCTCCTGCGGGGTCACGCGCCAGGCGGCGAAGCGCTCGCCCACCCCGGCCAGCGACACCCGCGCCTGGCCCGAGAGGGAGGGCGGCAGGGCGGACTTGTGCAGGCCGGGCAGGCGCAGGGGAGTGGCGTCGTCCTCGCCGAGCGGGAGCACGAGCGCGCCGCGCCGCCACGCCTCCACGATCCGTTCGCCCATCGCGGGCGAGGCAGGGTCCAGCGGCGCCGGGGTGCCGGTGCGCGGATCCGGGATCATGTCCGCTCCTCTCCGAGGGGTGGTGCGAGTCTATCGCCGCAGGCCCGCGCTCTGCCCCTGATACGATGAGCCGGCCCGCGCCCCCGCCCGAAGGAGACCCCCGATGGAGCTCGTCCTGCTCGCGATCGGCGTCGGCCTCGGGGTCGGGATCGTGGTCGGGGCGCTCGGCGCGGGCGGGGGGATCCTGGCGGTGCCGGTGCTGGTGTTCCTGCTGGGCATGCCGCCGCATGCCGCGACCGCCTCGAGCCTCGTGATCGTGCTGATCACGGCGTTGGCGAGCCTGCCCCATCATGCACGGCAGCGGAACGTGGAGTGGCGGGCGGGGCTCGTGTTCGCGGCGGTGTCGGTGGTCGGCGCCGTCCTCGGCTCGCGGCTGTCGGCCCTGGTCCCGCCCGATGTGCTGCTGACCCTGTTCGGGGTCATGCTCGCGGTCGTCGCCGCGGCGATGCTGCGCCGCGGTCTGCGCACCCGTCGGACGGAGGACGCGGAGGCCGCCGCCCTCGGCACCACCCCGCTCGCCGACGGGGACGCCCCCATCGCCTCCCACGACGACCCGGTCCTGGATCAGCCCGGCCCCGACACGGTCGCGACGGCCGACGGGCTGCAGCACCATCACGGCGAGCCCGACCCGCCGTTCGCGCCGGCCGCGCCGCCCTCCCCGCGGCTGGGATCCGTGATCGCCGCCGCCTCGCTCACCGGCTGCCTCACCGGCTTCTTCGGCGTGGGTGGCGGGTTCATCGTCGTGCCCATGCTGGTGATCGCGCTGGGGCTCGCGATGCGTCGCGCCTCCGGCACGAGCCTGCTGGTCATGATCATCGCGACCGCCACCAGCCTGCTCGCCCGCCTCGGCACCGACGTGCAGGTCGACTGGGCGACCACCCTGGTCTTCGCGGCCGGCTCCGCCGTCGGCGGCGTGCTCGGCGGGCCGCTGTCGGCGAAGGCGCGCCCCTCGACGCTGACCCTGCTGTTCGCGGCGCTGCTCGCGGGCGTCGCCGCAGTGACGCTCGTCCAGACGCTGCTGCTCTGAGGCCGCGCCGGCGGTGCCGCTGCACCGCCGAGACCTCCCCGCACCGCCGGCCCTCGCGCCCTTTCCCGCCGCCTGCCACGAGAGGACCCTGCACGACGAGCCCCGCGCGCCGTGCTCCGCACCGGCACGAGGGCGGAGTCCGGTGGTCGACTGATGGCGTGTGGCGTACCGCTACGCCTATATAGGCGTACTGGTACGCCCTGCGCCAGCGGGCGACCATGAGCTGGGGTGCTGGGGTGCTGGGGTGCTGGGGTGCTGGGGTGCTGGGGTGCTGGGGAGCTTGCGGGGGCGAGGGACAGGGAGGTCAGGCTTTCGCGCCGGTCACCGTGCGCACCGCGTCGTCGATGAGCCGCGCGGCGGCACGGGCGGTGCGGGAGTCGATGTCGAGGGACGGGTTCAGCTCCACCACGTCCAGCAGCGCCAGCTTCCCGGAGCCCGCCGCGGTGCGGACGGCCGCGGCGATCAGCGGCAGCGGCACCCCGTGCGCGGCCGGCGCCGAGACGCCCGGCGCGACCGCGGCCGGGAGCACGTCCAGGTCGATCGTCAGGTAGAGGACGTCGAGCTCCGCGGCGAACTGCTCCACGAAGCGGGTGATCCCCTCGGCGCCGGCGGCGAGGCACTGCTCGTCGGTCCACCAGGTGACGCCCAGCCCTCGCGCCTTCTCGAACAGCGCGCCGGTGTTCGAGGGTTCCGCGATCCCGAGCACCGCATAGCGCAGCTCGCGGCCCGCGGCGTGCTCCGCCTCGGCCATCTGCGCGAAGGGCGTGCCGGAGGTGGGGCGCGGCTCGCTGCGCAGATCGAAGTGCGTATCGAGGTTCAGCACGCCCCAGCGCTGACCGGCCCGCGGGCCGAAGCCGGAGCCGATCAGCCCCAGGTACGAGGACCAGGCGGTCTCGTGCCCGCCGCCGAGCACCACGGTCAGGCGTGATCCGGCCCGGTCCAGGCCGTGCGCGGTCAGCGCCGCGGCCGCGGCCTGCCCCGCCTCGAGGTCCTCGCCGACGGTCTCCGCATCGCCCAGGTCGTGCAGCTGGACCTCGCCGTGCGCGAGCGGCCCGTGCAGGGCGAGCGGGGCGAGCGCGCGGCGCAGGGCCGCGGGACCGTCGGCCGCGCCGACGCGACCGCGGTTGCGCCGCACCCCCTCGTCGGAGCGGAATCCGAGCAGCGCGACGTGGTCCGCGGCCGGGTCCGGGACGGCGGCACCTGCCTCCGCGACCTCTCCCGACGGGCCGTCGCCGTCGGCCTCTCCGCGGCGCACGACCTGCACCGCCTGGTGCCAGCGGGCGTGCTCAGGGCCGTCGCCGTCGTGCCGTCCGGTCCACGCGGAGGCAGGGGTGGAAGAGGTCGTCATCGAAGGCTCCTCGTCGGCTCTCCAAGGGGGTAGGTTCCTCCCATCATGGCACCGTGGACCCGCCGCCGATCCGGCGCGGGAACCACGGGCGTCCGGCGCACCGGACGCTGCGGCCCTGACGGCGAGAGGCGGTGTCCGGGCAGGTCGAAGCCGGATCCGCGCACGTGGGACGATCGAGAACCGCACGACGAGACCGGCACCCGCACGACGAGGAGTCACGATGGCACGCAGCGACCGTCCGGGCCAGACCGAGGAGCGCCGACGTCTCGGCGCGAGCGACCACGCGGTCGAGGACGCCCTGGTCCAGGAGTTCGAGAACACCGTCTCCGAGGGCGCGAACCGGCTCAACCGCACCTGGCGAGCGCTGGTGGTCACGGGGCTCTTCGGCGGGATCGACGTGGGGCTCGGTCTGCTGGCGATGCTCGCGGTGATGGACGCGACCGGCTCGAAGCTGCTGGGCGGGCTCGCCTTCGGCGTCGGCCTGTACGCGCTGCGGCTGGCGCACTCGGAGCTGTTCACCGAGGAGTTCCTGGTCCCGATCAACGCCATCGTGGCCGGACACGGCACCTGGTGGCAGCTGCTGCGGCTGTGGAGCGTGACGCTGGTGACCAACCTCGCCGGCGGCTGGGCGCTGACCTGGCTGGTCGTCGCGGCGTTCCCGCACTTCGAGGACGTGCTGCTGGAGTCGACCGCGCAGTACATGGAACCCGGCCTCACACTCGAGACGGCCTCCCTCGCGATCCTGGCCGGCTTCACGATCACGCTGGTGACGAGGATGAGCCAGGGCTCCAGCGAGGGCATCGCGACCCTCGCGAACTCTCTCATCTCCGGGCTGCTGGTGGTGGGGCTGAACATGTTCCACGGCGCGCTGAGCTCCGCGGTGATCTTCGCGGCCATGCACGCCGGCGCCGAGACCACCTACCTCCAGTGGCTGGTCTGGTGCGCGTGGGTGATCCCGTTGAACATGGTCGGCGGCCTGGTGATCCTCACCCTGCCCCGGCTCGTGCGCACCTGGGAGCTGGTGCGGGCGGAGCGGGAGGCGCAGAGCCTGCGGTCCGCCGGCGGGGAGGACGGGGCAGAGCCGGCGTCGACGCGCTGAGGGCCGGCCCGTCCCGCTGCGCCTCGGGGGCGTCGGTGGCATGCTTCGGCCATGGCCACCCCGAAAGTCCCGGCGGCCGACGCGACGCTGCGTCTGCTGACCTTCCTCGCCTCGTGCCGCGCCCCCGTCGCCGCCGCGCGCATCGCCGAGGAGCTGGACCTGCCGCGCTCCCGCACCTACGACCTGCTGGCGACCCTCGTCGAGCACGGCTACGTCCTGCACCTTGACCAGGAGCGGCTGTACGGGCTGGGGCCGGCCGCGCACGAGCTCTCCGGGGCCTATCTGCGTCAGGAGCCGCTGGCTCGGATCGGTCGCCGCGTGGTCGAGGCGATGGTCGACGAGGTGGGGGAGAGCGGGCATCTCGCAGTGCTGCATGGGCGTGACGTGCTCTACGTGGTCGAGGAGCGCGCCCGGAACCGGCCGAGCCTCGTCACCGACGTCGGCGTGCGGATCCCCGCCCATCTCACGGCGAGCGGCCGCGCGATCCTCGCTCACCTGCCCGCCCCCCAGCTCCGTGCCCTCTACGGCACCGCCGCCGACTTCGCCGCCCGCACCGACGCACCCGGCCCCGCCACTCCGAAGGAGCTGAGGGAGCTGCTGACGGCCGTGCGCGCAGAGGGGATCGCGAGCGAGTCCGGCGAGGTCAGCGACGAGATGGGCTCGGTCGCCGCCGTGGTGCGCGATCACGCCGGCTGGCCCGCCGCCGCCGTGGCGCTGACCTTCGTCGAGGCTCGCGTCGGCCCCGCCGAGCGCAAGCGCCTCGCCACCTCCGTGCGCCGCGGCGCGGAGGAGATCACACGGCGACTCGGCGGGCGGGCGGAGACGGCGGGGACGTCCCCGACCGGAAGGTGACCGGGCGCCCGCCGGGCCGTAGCGTGCGGGCATGGACTTCGTGACGATGAGCGACGGCGCCCGCCTGGCGACCTGGACCGACCCAGGGCCTGCCGACGCCCCTGCGGTGATCCTGGTCCACGGCGGCCCGGGGCTCTGGGACTACCTCGCCCCGCTCGCCGGACTGCTGGCGGGCCGCGCGACCGTGCACCGCTACGACCAGCGGCGCTGCGGGCACTCGACGGGTCCCGACGGGAGCGGCGGGGCACCAGGAGCCCCCGTCGACCCGCCCGCCGACCTCACCATCGCGCGCTTCGTCGAGGACATCGAGGAGCTGCGCCGGGCCTTCGGGCACGAGCGGGTCGCCCTCGTCGGCCACTCCTTCGGGGCGATCCTCGCCCTCGCGCACGCCGGTACCCATCCCGACCGGGTCTCCGCCCTCGGGTACGTGGACGGGGTGGGAGTGGGCGACTGGCGCACCCCGTACCGGGCC
This sequence comes from Brachybacterium sp. SW0106-09, assembly GCF_001293905.1. Classification (NCBI taxonomy): domain Bacteria; kingdom Bacillati; phylum Actinomycetota; class Actinomycetes; order Micrococcales; family Dermabacteraceae; genus Brachybacterium; species Brachybacterium sp. SW0106-09. Next base: position 145,211 of record NZ_BCAK01000002.1, on the reverse strand, counting down.
GAGCGGGCGCGCCGCCTCGCGCCCTGGGCGGAGCGCTTCGCCGCGCTGGACGGACGGCAGCGCACCGCCGACGAGGAGGTGGAGTGGCGACGTCTCAGCTGGGCGACGGACTACGCCGATCCCCGGTCCGGCTACGACCTCGCCGAACCGATGGCGACCTCTCCGCACGCGATCGCCCACCAGGTCAATCGTGCGCTGATGCGCTTCGACGACATGGACCAGATCACCTGGGCGACCGCGGTCCGCTGCCCGATCACGTTCCTCCACGGCATGCAGGACCCCCGCCCCGTCGGTCCCGTGGTCTCGCTGGCCGCCCATGCCCGAGCTCCCCGCAAGAGGGTCGTCCCCGAGGCAGGGCACCTGCCGTGGGTCGAGCAGCCCGAGCGGGTCCGGGAGATCCTCGCGGAGATCGTGGCCACCGCGAGCGCGCGGAGCTGACGAGCGGCTCTGGGCGTCCGGTATTCCGGACATCACTCCGGTCCCGCCTCTCGACCCGACCCTGTGGCGGTGGTGTCCTGTGGGGAACCCCGAGACACCACTCGACGAAGGAGCCGACGATGTCCCTCCCCGGAGCCCGTCCCGTCCGCGCCGACCGCGGCACCGACCTCACCGCCAGGTCCTGGCAGACCGAGGCGCCGCTGCGCATGCTCATGAACAACCTCGACCCGGAGGTCGCCGAGCGGCCCGACGATCTCGTCGTCTACGGCGGCACCGGCCGCGCCGCCCGCTCCTGGGAGGCCTTCGACGCGATCGTCGACACCCTCAAGGACCTCGAGGACGACGAGACCCTGCTGGTCCAGTCCGGCAAGCCCGTCGGCGTGCTGCGCACGAACGAGTGGGCGCCGCGCGTGCTGCTGGCGAACTCCAACCTCGTCGGCGACTGGGCGACCTGGCCCGAGTTCCGCCGGCTCGAGGCCGAGGGCCTGATGATGTACGGCCAGATGACCGCCGGGTCCTGGATCTACATCGCCACCCAGGGCATCCTCCAGGGCACCTTCGAGACCTTCGCGGCCGTCGCACAGAAGCGCTTCGGCGGCACCCTGGCCGGCACCATCACCCTCACCGGCGGCTGCGGCGGCATGGGCGGCGCGCAGCCGCTGGCCGTCACCCTCAACGACGGCGTCTGCCTGATCGTGGACGTGGACCGCACCCGCCTCGAGCGCCGCGTCGCCAAGCGCTACTGCCACGAGATCGCCGACGACCTCGACGACGCGATCGCCCGCGCGAACGCGGCCAAGGCCGAGAAGCGGGGCCTGTCCATCGGCATCGTCGGCAACGCGGCCGAGGTCTTCCCCGCCCTGCTCGAGCGCCACCGGGCCGGTGACCTGCAGATCGACGTGGTCACCGACCAGACCTCCGCCCACGACCCGCTGAGCTACCTGCCCACCGAGGTCGCCGTCGAGGACTGGCAGCGCGAGGCCGCGGCCGACGAGGAGGGCTTCACCAAGAAGGCCCGCGAGGCGATGGCGCGCCAGGTCCAGGCCATGGTCGAGTTCCAGGACGAGGGCGCCGAGGTGTTCGACTACGGCAACTCGATCCGCGACGAGGCCCGCCACGCCGGCTACGACCGCGCCTTCGAGTTCCCCGGCTTCGTCCCCGCCTACATCCGGCCGCTGTTCTGCGAGGGCCTCGGCCCGTTCCGCTGGGTGGCGCTGTCCGGCGACCCCGAGGACATCGAGGTCACCGACGCGGCGCTGAAGGAGCTGTTCCCCGAGAACGAGCACCTGCACCGCTGGCTCGACGCCGCCGACGAGTTCGTCGAGTTCGAGGGCCTGCCCGCCCGCATCTGCTGGCTCGGCTACGGCGAGCGGCACAAGGCCGGGATGCTCTTCAACGACCTCGTGCGCGACGGGAAGGTCAAGGCCCCGATCGTCATCGGCCGCGACCACCTCGACTCCGGCTCCGTCGCCTCCCCCTACCGGGAGACCGAGTCGATGCTCGACGGCTCCGACGCGATCGCCGACTGGCCGCTGCTGAACGCCCTGACCGCCACCAGCTCCGGCGCGACCTGGGTCTCGATCCACCACGGCGGCGGCGTCGGCATCGGCCGCTCGATCCACGCCGGCCAGGTCGGCGTCGCCGACGGCACCGAGCTCGCCCGCCGCAAGCTCGAGCGCCTGCTCACCAACGACCCCGCCATGGGCGTGATCCGCCACGTCGACGCCGGCTACTCCCGCGCCGATCAGGTCGCCCACGAGCGCGGGGTCCGCATCCCGATGACCCCGGTGCGCCGGGACTGAGGAGGCACGCCATGACCTCGACCCTGCTCACCGGCATCTCCGAGCTCTGGACCCTCGACCCCGCCCTCGACGACCCCGCCCGCCCCGGGCAGGTCACCGAGGAGCAGGTGCTGCGCGAGGCCGCCCTCGTGATCGAGGACGGCCGCGTGGCCTGGACCGGCCCCGCCCCGCAGGCCCCGTCGGCCGACGAGCGCGAGGACCTCGGCGGTCGGGCCGTGCTGCCCGGCTGGGTCGACTCCCACTCCCACCTCGTCTTCGACGGCGACCGCGCCGCCGAGTTCGAGGCCCGGATGGCGGGGCAGGCCTACGCCGCAGGCGGCATCGGCGTGACCACCTCGGCGACCCGGGAGGCGTCCGACGAGCGCCTGCGCGACCTCGTCCGGGCCCGGCTCGCGGAGGCCGCCGCCGGCGGCACCACCACGATGGAGACCAAGACCGGCTACGGCCTCACCGTCGCCGACGAGGCCCGGGCCGCGCGCCTCCTCGCCGCCCTCGCGGCCGACGGGGAGCTCGACGAGGTCACCTTCCTCGGCGCGCACCTCGTCCCCTCCGAGTACGACGGCCAGGACGGCCGACCCGGGGCGGAGGAGTACGTCGATCTCGTCGCGGGGGAGATGCTCGAGGCGGTCGCGGAGCACGTGCGCTGGATCGACGTGTTCTGCGAGGAGGGCGCCTTCGACCCCGCCCGGTCCGAGCGGGTGCTGCGCGCCGGCGCCGCGGCGGGCCTGGGCCTCCGCGTCCACGGCAATCAGCTGGGCCGCAGCGGCGGCGTCGCGCTCGCCGCCGCGCTCGGCGCCGCGAGCGTCGACCATCTCAACCACCTCGCGCCGGAGGACGTCGAGGCGCTCGCCGCGACCGCCTCCCGGCCCACGGCCGACGGGGACGCCCCCGGCCTCCTCGCCGTGGACGCCGGGCCGACGGTCGCGACCGTGCTGCCCGCCTGCGACCTCTCCACCCGCGCCCCGCTCGCCCCCGCCCGGGAGCTGCTCGATGCCGGCGCCGCCCTCGCGATCGCCTCGAACTGCAACCCCGGCACCAGCTACACGAGCGCGATGAGCTTCTGCGTCGCGACCGCCGTGCTGCAGATGCACCTCTCCCTCGCCGAGGCCGTGGGCGCCGCGACCCGCGGCGGGGCCCTCGCCCTGCGCCGCAGCGACGTCGGCCATCTCGGGACCGGCGCCCGCGCCGACCTGCACGTGCTCGACGCCCCTGCCGCGATCCACCTCGCTTACCGCCCCGGCATGCCGCTGACCCATCAGGTGCGTCGACGCGGCGAACGGATCGCCTGACCCCGTCCCCGTCCCACCGCCCCGATGCTCCGTCACCCCGTCTTCCTGCCTCGCCGGACGCGTTCACCGGCGGAATGTGGGGACGGTTCCGCCATAGGACCGAGGATCCGCCCATACCGCCAGTGAACGCATGGCCCGCCCTCCCACAGCCCGCCCGCCCCTCCTCACCCCACGAAAGGACGACTTCGATGATGACCTCGTCCGACGCCGTTCCCGGTCCGCGCCGCGGCCCTGCCCATGAGCCCTTCGACCGCTCCGCCGCCGCCATCGCCCGGTCCGTGACCTGCGCCGACGGCACTGAGCGGCCCGTCCCGCACCGGCGCTGGCGCTTCTTCGTGTACAGCGCGCTCGGCCTGGTGATGTTCTTCGTGTCGGTCGAGATCGGCGGGAAGTCCACGATCCTCGTCGACCACGCCCTCACCTTCGTGCGCTGGGTGCTGGGCCCGGCCGTGCCGTGGGTGGTGGTGGCGCTGGTGCTGCTGGGCACCGTGCGCCCCTTCGTCACCGGCTCCTGGCGCCGCGGTGCGCTGCGCACCGTCTTCGCGGTCGCGAACGTGGTGGGGCTCGTCGTCGCGGTCTGCGCGGCGCTCGGCTACTACCCGGGACCGCTCGGCAACCCCGACATCGGCCCCTTCCTGTGGGAGAAGCTCGGCATCCCCGTCGGCCTCATCGTGCCCGTCGGCGCCGTGTTCCTCGCCCTGCTGATCAACTACGGGCTGATGGAGTTCATCGGCGTGCTGGTCCAGCCGATCATGCGCCCGCTGTGGAAGGTGCCCGGCCGCGCCGCGGTCGACGCCGTCGCCTCCTTCGTCGGCTCCTATTCCCTCGCCCTGCTGATCACCGACCGGGTCTACCGCGAGGGCCGCTACACCGGCCGCGAGGCCGCGATCATCGCCACCGGCTTCTCGACCGTCTCGGCGACCTTCATGGTCATCGTCGCGAGCACGCTCGAGATCATGCACCACTGGACCCTGTACTTCTTCCTCACCCTGGTGGTCACCTTCGCGGTCACCGCGATCACGGTGCGGATCCCGCCGCTGAGCCGCGTGCCCGACGTCCCCTTCGAGGGCGTGGAGCACCAGGCCGAGCCGGTCTCGACCGGGAGCCGGCTGCGTCAGGCCTGGGACGAGGCGATGCGCGCCCTCCACGGCGCGCCGGGCGTGGTGCGCGGCACCTGGGACACCGTCAAGGACGGCGTGCTGATGGCCGCCGCGATCGTCCCCTCGATCCTCTCCGTCGGGCTCGCCGGGCTGCTGCTGGCCACCTACACCCCGGTCTTCGACCTGTTGGGATGGCTGTTCGTGCCCTTCGCCTGGCTCGTGCAGCTGCCGGACCCGGCGCTCGCCGGCAAGGCCGTCTCCGTCGGCATCGCCGAGATGTTCCTGCCCGCCACCGTTGTCGCCGGGCACGAGTCCGAGGTGCTGCGCTTCACCGTCGGGGTCACCGCCGTCTCCCAGATCGTGTTCTTCTCGGCGCTGGTCCCCTCGGTCCTGGCCACCCGCATCCCCGTGGACGTGGGCCGGCTGGTGGTGCTGTGGTTCGTGCGGGTGGTGCTGACGATCCTGATCACCGGCCCGCTCGCGCACCTGCTGCTGTAGCCCGCGCCCGCCCTCGCCCCCGCACTCGCGCGGCCCCGCCGCCGCGCGCCCCGCCCCTGAAAGGACTCGTCATGACCAGCACCAGCATCGGCCCCGTCGTCACCCTCTCCGCCGCCGGCCTCACCGCCGCCGACGTGCTCGCCGTCGCCCGCCGAGGGGCCCGCGTCCAGCTCGACCCCGCCGCCCGCGAGCAGGTCGCCTCCGTCCGCGCCCACATCGACGCGCTCGCCGCGGGCGAGACCCCCGTCTACGGCGTCTCCACCGGCTTCGGGGCGCTGGCCGACACGTCCATCCCACCCTCGATGCGCCACGCCCTGCAGCGCTCCCTGATCCGCTCCCACGCCGCCGGCGCCGGCCCCGAGGTCGAGACCGAGGTGGTGCGCGCCCTGATGCTGCTGCGCGCCCGCACCCTCGCCTCCGGCCGCACCGGCGTGCGCCCCGTCGTCGTCGAGACGATGCTCGCGCTGCTGAACGCCCGCATCACCCCGATCGTCCACGAGTACGGCTCCCTCGGCTGCTCCGGCGACCTCGCCCCGCTCTCCCACTGCGCGATCGTGCTGATGGGGGAGGGGCGCGCCCGCGACCGCGACGGCGTGGAGCGGCCCGTGCCGGAGCTGCTCGCCGAGGCGGGGATCGAGCCGGTGCTGCTCGAGGAGAAGGAGGGCCTGGCCCTCATCAACGGCACGGACGGCATGCTCGGCATGCTCCTGATGGCCCTGGCCGACCTCGACGAGCTGGTGCGCACCGCCGACGTCACCACGGCGCTGTCCGTGCAGGCCCTGCGCGGCCGCGACACGGTCTTCCGCCCCGAGCTGCACGCCCCGCTGCGCCCCCATCCCGGCCAGGAGGCGTCGGCCGCGAACATCCTCGCCCTGCTCGAGGGCTCCGGGATCATCGCCGACGTCGCCGCCGAGGGATCCCGTGTCCAGGACGCCTACTCGCTGCGCTGCGCCCCGCAGGTCGCCGGCGGCGTGCGGGACACGATCGAGCACGCCCGCACCGTCGCCGAGCGCGAGCTCGCCTCCGCGATCGACAACCCCGTCGTGCTCGAGGACGGCACCGTCACCTCCAACGGGAACTTCCACGGCGCCCCCGTCGCCTACGTGCTCGACTTCCTCGCCGTCGTCTCCGCGGACCTCGCCTCGATCGCGGAGCGCCGCACCGACCGGATGCTCGACAAGTCCCGCTCCCACGGCCTGCCGCCCTTCCTCGCCGACGACCCCGGCGTGGACTCCGGCTTCATGATCGCCCAGTACACCCAGGCCGGCCTCGTCTCCGAGATGAAGCGTCTCGCGGTGCCGGCGAGCGTGGACTCGATCCCCTCCTCCGCCATGCAGGAGGACCACGTCTCGATGGGCTGGCACGCCGCCCGCAAGCTCCGCACCAGTGTCGAGAACCTCCGCCGGGTCCTCGCGATCGAGCTGCTCACCGCCGCCCGCGCGATCGACCTGCGGGCGCCGCTGAGCCCGTCGGCCGGCAGCGCCGCCGCGATCGCGGTGCTGCGGGAGAGCGTCGAGGGGCCCGGCCCGGACCGCTTCCTCGCCCCCGACATCGCCGAGGCGGAGGCGCGTCTGGCCGACGGGACGCTGCTCGCCGCGGTGGAGGGCGTCGTCGGCGACCTGCGATGACGATCTTCACCCCGGCCGGAGCGGTCGCGATCGGCGGGGGAGCGGTAGCCTGAGGCACGCCGTCCGGCCCCCATGGGAGCCGGGAGCGGCCGCCCTGACCCCGTCCGCCGTCCGGAGCCTCCTCGACTCGGGCGCCCCCTGAAAGAAGTCCCATGGGAGAACTGCACCTCGGCTTCGAGATCGTCGCCCTGGTCGTGCTCTGCGTGATCCTGCTCGCCGACCTCCTGCTCGTGATCAAGCGCCCCCACCTGCCCTCGATGAAGGAGTGCGCAGGCTGGATCGGCTTCTACGTCGGCCTCGCGCTCGTCTTCGCGGTGGTGCTCTTCTTCGTGGGCGGCGCCAAGCCGTCCTCGGAGTTCCTCACCGGCTGGCTGCTCGAGTACTCGCTGAGCATCGACAACCTCTTCGTCTTCATCCTGATCATGGCGAAGTTCGGGGTGCCGCGGAAGTACCAGCAGGAAGCGCTGATGGTGGGCATCATCATCGCGCTCATCGCGCGCGGCCTGTTCATCCTCGCGGGCTCCGTGATCATCGAGCACTTCGTCGGCGTCTTCTACATCTTCGGCCTGTTCCTGCTGTACACGGCCTGGAAGCAGGCCTTCGGCGACGAGGACGACGACGCGGAGTCGCCGATCATGCGCCGGGTGCGCCGGGTCATCCCGGTCTCCGAGGAGTACGACAGCAACAAGATCCGCACCGTCGTGGACGGCAAGAAGATGTTCACCCCGATGCTGCTGGTGTTCATCACCCTCGGCATCACCGACGTCATGTTCGCGCTGGACTCGATCCCCGCGATCTTCGGCGTGACCCGCAACCCGTTCCTGGTGTTCACCGCGAACATCTTCGCGCTGATGGGCCTGCGCCAGCTGTACTTCCTGCTCGGCGGCATGCTGGACCGCCTGGCCTACCTGCACTACGGCATCGCCGCGATCCTCGGCTTCATCGGCGTGAAGCTGCTGATCCACGCGATCCACGAGGCGCCGCTGGGCTTCATCCCCGGCTTCGACACCCTCGCGAAGATCCCCGAGGTGCCGATCTGGCTCTCGCTGAGCTTCATCGCGGTCGCGATGGGCGTGGCGATCATCGCCTCGCTCGTGGCCGCCCGGAAGAAGGAGGGCGAGGAGCTCACCTCGAAGTGATCCCGCCGGGGCGGCTCGCGCCCCGTGCCGCCGTCCGGCGGGCACTGCTCAGGCACCGTCCGAGCACCGCTCCGGCACTGCGCCCCCGAGGTCCCGCACCTCGGGGGCGCTTCCCTTCGTCGGGGGAGCGGGGCGAGGATGGGGGCATGAGCCCGGCCCCGCAGGATCCTCTCCCGCCCCCGCCTCGGCAGGGGGCGGGGCACCTCCTGCCGCAGCCTGCGGAACGCGCCCCGGACCCGGGGCCCGTGCACGGGATCGTCCCCCCGCACCTGCTGCGCAGGATCGCCGACGGGCCGACGGGGCAGAGCGCGGACGCGGCGCGACGGACCCTCGCCCTCGGCGCCCGCACGACCGCGACCAGGGAGGTGCGAGCCGCGCGGACCGGACGGACGGACGCCCCGACAGGCACCCGGCCGCAGTCCTCGCCGGATGCTCCGAGCGCCTCGGCGGGCCTGCTGCCGCCGCACATCGCGCAGCGGCTCCCTCGCCCGGACCCCGCCGCCCGCCCGGCGGTGCCGGACGGACGCGCGGCCGCGGCGGGGACGACGCCGGCGACCGCTCCCGGAGCGGCGACGTCGGCCGTGCCGGAGGCGGGCCTGATCTACCTCGCCCAGCCCGGGGCGCTGCACGAGTCGATCGCGGACTGCTTCGGCGCGATGACCGCACAGCACCAGCGGGGCCAGAGAGCCGAGGAGGCGGACTGGCTGATCGGCGCGGGCCTGTTCACCGACGCCGTGCAGGGGGTGGCGCTGCGTTCGATGAAGGCGCCCGGCACCGCCTACGACGACCCGGTGCTCGGGAAGGACCCGCAGCCGGACTCGATGGCGCACTACGCCGACCTCCCGCACGACGCCGAGAACGACAACGGCGGGGTGCACATCAACTCCGGCATCCCCAACCGGGCGTTCTACCTGGCCGCGACCGGGATCGGCGGGCGCACCGAGGAAGGGGCGGGTCTGCTCTGGTACGACGCACTCACCCGCGGCGGCCTGCCCCGGGACGCGGACTTCGCGACCTTCGCCGCCGCGACGCTCGCCGCCGCCGAGGCCCGCCACGGCGCGGACTCGGCCGAGCGCGCGGCCGTCGCGGAGGCGTGGCGCACGGTCGGCGTGCTCGAGGGGGAGGCATGAGGGACGAGGGACGCGCCGCGGGCCGGATCGTGCCGGTGACCGAGGTGCCGGCGGGGGACGACGCCTGCTGGCTCGGGCAGCTGTGCCCGGAGTGCGGGGCCGTGCCGGAGGGGGCGGGGGCCCAGGACGCGACGGTGCCCTGCTGGCGCTGCGGGGCGGTGCGGGGGCGGAGCGAGCAGGGCGGGGGCGGCGCCGCGGCTCGATGAGCGCAGCGCCCCTCGAGTGCTGCGACCCTCGAGCGCTGCGACGCCGCGGCCGCACCCTTCTGCTGTCGGCGCCCGCCGATCCCCTCGCCGGCGGCGGTCAGACCGCGGGCGTCGCGAAGCCCCCGTTGGACAGCAGCAGCTGACCGCGGATCCACCCGCCCTGCGGGGACAGCAGGAAGCGCACCAGGTCCGCAACGGTGCCCGGCGCGCCGAGCTCCCCGCCGGGCGTCTGCGCCGCGCCGGCGGCGCGGATCTCGTCGTCCATCCAGCCGGTGTCGATCGGGCCGGGATTGATCACGTTGGTGCGGATCCCGCGGTCGGCGAGCTCGTGGGTGCCGGCCAGCACCAGGCGGTCCAGCGCCCCCTTCGTCGCACCGTAGGGCAGGTTGTGGACGGTGTGGTCGCTGGTCAGGGCGATCACCGCGCCACCAGGGGAGTCGGGGCCGACTGGGACCTGCTCGGCGAAGGCGCGGAGCAGCAGCCAGCTCGCCCGCACGTTGACCGCGTAGTGCCGGTCGAAGTTCTCCACCGTCGTGTCCAGGATCGAGGAGTCCACCGACTCGCAGTGGCTCATCACCAGCGCGCCGAGCGGTCCGAGGGCCTCGCGGGCCTCGTGGACGAGTCGCTCCGGGACGGCGGGATCGGCGAGGTCGCCGGGCAGCAGCACGACCCGCCGGCCCAGGCCGCGCAGCTCCTCGGCCAGCAGCTCGACGTCGGCGTCCTCGCCGAGCACGCGCCGGTCGTACTCGCCGTGGAAGGAGAGCGCGAGGTCGCAGCCGTCCTCGGCGAGGCCGCGCGCGATCGCGGCGCCGATCCCGCGACGTCGGCCGACGCCGGTGAGCAGTGCGGTGCGGGGAAGGGCGGGGGCGCGGCGGTGCATGAGCGCAGACTACGGAGGCGGGCCTCGCCATGGCCAGCGGTTTCCCCGGCCCGGTCTCGGCGCGTGCGCCTCGGGGTGCCACGCCGCCGGGCGGGTCACGGCGTGAGGGCGGTGCCGCTGCGTGGCGAGTCGGTCGCGGGGCCGGCGATCAGCCCGGCTCCCCGGCGACCGCGAGGACCTCGGCGGTGCCGGCGACCGTGACCTGCGGTCCGAACAGGCTCATCGTGTGCAGGGCCGCCGCCCCGTTCGCCTCGTCCGAGGCGGCGCAGGCATCGGTCACCACCGTCAGGTGCGCGCCCGCGTCCGCGGCGGCGAGCACGGTCGCGATCACGCAGCAGTCCGTGGAGACCCCGGCGATCAGCAGCGGCGCCGCCGTCGCGGCCTCGCCGAGGCTCGCGCGCAGCTGCGGCCCCCACTTGCCGAAGGTCGGCTCGTCGATCGTGGGATGGGCGGTGAGCTCCGCCGCGCCGTCGACCAGGTCGTAGAGCGGATCGGTCGCGGGGACGTCCGCGAAGGGCCAGGTGCGGAAGTACTCGCCCCAGGAGGTGGTGCGGTCCGCCGTCGGCAGCCAGCGGCTGACCAGCGTGCGCTCGGGACCGACGTGCGCGGCGAGCTCGCGGATCCGCTCCCAGGCCTCGCCCCAGAACGGGGAGGCCCAGCCCGAGCCGGGATCGGCGAAGATCCGCTGCGGGTCGACGATCAGCAGGTGGGGTGCGCTCATGCCGTCCGCTCCTGCGCGCGGATCCGGCCGCGGCGCGCGAACCAGGTGACGGCGAAGCCGAACACCAGGGCGAACAGCACGCCGACGTTCGCGTAGGCCCAGTTCCCGTCCCAGTAGGCGCCGGCCGGATCCTCCACGAAGGTGCCCAGGCCCAGCGGCTCGAGCAGGTAGCCCTGCCAGTTGTTCCACGCGGCGTCCTCCGCGAAGGAGTTCACCACCAGGCCCCAGCCGATCACGGAGGCGACGACCATGGTGCCCACGGAGATCCAGTCGATCGAGCCGTAGCGGCCCTTCGGATCGAACAGCGCCTGCTCGTCGTAGTCGGCGCGGCGGGAGAGCACGTCGGCGATGAGGATCCCGGCCCAGGCCGCGATCGGGACGCCGAGGGTGATCAGGAAGCTCTGGAAGGGGCCGATGAAGCTCTGCGCGAAGAACGCCACCCAGATCGTGCCGGCCGTGAGGATCACGCCGTCCACGGCGGCGGCGGCCGGGCGGGGGATCTTGATCCCGAGGCTGATCAGGGTCAGGCCCGAGGAGTAGATGCCGAGCACCGCGCCGGAGACCAGGGTCAGCACCGCGACGATCCAGAAGGGCACCAGCGCCCACAGCGGCAGGATCGTGATCAGCGCGCCGATCGGGTCGGACTCGATCGCCGTGTTCAGCGCGGGGTCGGAGCCGGCCAGCAGCAGCCCGAAGATCACCAACACCACCGGGGCGGCCGCGCCGCCGATCGTGTTCCACAGGATGATGGACCCGTCGGACGCCGAGCGCTTCTGGTAGCGGGACCAGTCCGCGGAGATGTTGATCCAGCCCAGGCCGAAGCCGGTCATCACCATCACCAGCGCCCCGATCATCGCCTGCGGCGGGCCCGACGGGGCCGACATCACCGCGGCGAGGTCGATGTGCGGGATCGTGAGGACCATGAAGACGATCGTCATCGCGCCGGTCGCCCAGGTCAGGATCGACTGCAGCTTCATGATCGTGTGATAGCCGAGCACGGAGGCGCCGACGATCAGGGCCGCGATCGCGAGCGCCGCGATGACGGTGACGGCGCTGCCCGCCCCGATCCCGAGGATCTCGAAGACCGTGGCCGTGGCGAGCACCGCGGAGATCGCCAGCGAGGTCTCCCAGCCGATCGAGGTCAGCCACGAGATGATGCCCGGCACCTTCTGGCCGTGCACGCCGAAGGCGGCGCGCGAGAGCACCATCGTCGGCGCGGAGCCGCGCTTGCCCGCGATCGCGACCAGCCCGCACAGTGCGAAGCTGAGGACGATGCCGATGACCGCGACGATCGTCGCCTGCCAGAAGCTGATCCCGAAGCCGAGCAGGTAGGAGCCGTAGCTCATCCCGAACACGGACACGTTCGCGGCGAACCAGGGCCAGAACAGGTCTCGCGGCCGGGCGGTGCGCTCCGACTCGGCGATGATCTCGATGCCCGTGGTCTCGACGAGCGGCGCGGTGCGGGCGCCCTCGGGCGCGGCGGGGGAGATGGACATGGGCAGAGTCTCCCACGTCACAGCTCCGCGGGATGTTCCCGACCTCATGGCGGCCGACGCCGGGCGGCGCTAGCCTGACCGCGACCTCCCCTGCCCCGGCCCGCGCGCTCCGTCGCCGCCCGCCCCGGCGGGCCCCTGTTCGACGACGACCCCGGTCGTGCCTCCTCCCCGTGCGTCCCGACCGCGGTCGCGCCCCTCTCCTGGAAGGAGTCGCGTGCCCCGGACCGCGTCCCCCCTCGCGCGAGTGAGCGGACTGCTCACGATCGCCCCGGCCCGCGTCGACCACATCCCCGCCTTCCGCATCGCGGTGGGCCTCGCGATCCCGATGGCGGTGCTGCTGCTCACCGACCGCATCGAGTTCGCGATGTACGTCGGCTTCGGGGCGTTCACCGGCATCTACTCCCGCTACGAGCCGACCCGAGCGCGCTTCCGCCGCCAGCTGCTGGCCGGCGCCATGCTCACCGTCTGCGTGACGATCGGCGCGGCCGTCGCGCAGCTCGCGCCGAGGATGCCCGAGACGCTCTCCTCCTGGATCGTGATCCTCGTCGGCGCGCTGGTCGCCGGGGGCTCGGCGATCCTCGTGACCTCGCGCGGGCTGAAGCCGGGCGGGGCGATCTTCCCCGTCTTCGCGACCGCGGCGGTCGCCTCCGCGCCGTCGGTCGCCCCGTTCTGGCTCGCGGGGCTGATCGCGGCCTCCGTCGTCGCCCTGTGCGTGCTGCTGGGACTGCTGGGGCACTGGGCGGGGGAGCGCCATCCGGACGTGGTGCTCGGCCGCGACCACGAGGACGTCACCCGCGCCGAGCTCGGCGCCGAGTTCACCCGCTACGTCGTCGCCGCGCTGGTCGCGGGCGCGATCGGCCTCGCCTCCGGACTGCCCTTCCCGTACTGGGCCCAGGTGGCGGCCGTCGCGCCGTTGGCCTCGCCCGGCCACGGAGCACGGATCGAGAAGGGCGTCCACCGCCTCGTCGGCACGATCCTCGGCGTAGGAGTGACCGCGTTCCTGCTGTCCTTCCCGGCCGAGCCCTGGCAGCTGGTGGTGTGGGTGGTGCTGCTGCGGTTCCTCGCCGAGATGTTCATCCTGCGCAACTACTCGATCGCGCTGCTGTTCATCACGCCGCTCGCGCTGCTGATGGTCCAGCTGGGCCATCCCCAGCCCGCCGGCCCGATGCTCGAGGCACGCGTGCTGGAGACGGCGATCGGCGTCGTCGTCGGCCTCGCGCTGGTGCTCGGCCGCTACGCGCGGGAGCGGCGCCGCACGCTCGTCGCCTGAGTCGGCCGACGGCCCGCGCGCCGTCCGGACCTCAGGCGCCGGGGCCGCCCGTCCCCTCGTCGCCCGACGGCTCCTCCTCCGGCGACCGCGGCACGAGCAGGTCGATCGCGGAGCGCAGGCTCTCGGGGGAGACGTCGGAGACCTGCACCTGGTCCTGCGGGGACCGCTGCGGCCCCACCGCGCCGTCGTCGATCACCCGCACCCGGTCGGAGGTCGCGACGACGGTGGCCTGCCGCCCCTCGCCCTCGGCGACGGAGGTGATGACCGACAGCGCACGGGCGTCCGCCGCCTCCGGGCCGGTGACGGCCTCGGCGCGGGTGGTGGTCGTCGGCTCGCCGTCCTCGCCGGCGACGCCGAACGGGTCGGTGAACTTCCGGATCCGCTCGGCGACCTCGTCGACCTCCGGGACGCTGAAGTGGTGGAACCCGTCGACGGTGACGTACTCCTCGAGCACCCCGCGGCGGGGGAACAGGTAGTGCGCGAGCGTTGTCGAGCCGCCGTTCAGCGCCCGTGTCGTGGTGATCATCCCCTCCGGGATGCGGCGCAGGGTCACGACCCCGGCGAGCCGACGATCGAGCTGGACGGGGCGGGCGGAGGGGTCCCCGGAGCCGGAGACGAGCTCCCCCTCCTCCTCGACGCTCTCGCCGCCGGGCCGCACCAGGCCCCGCGCGGTGAGCGAGCGGAGGGCCGAGGCGGAGGCGGAGTCGGCGTCCACCTGGTCCTGGTCGAGATACGGGCTGCCCAGCAGCGCGAGCGCCGAGGCGCCGTCCAGGCCCCTCAGCTCCTCGTCGGTGAGGGTGATCAGCACCTCCGGCTCCGTCCCGGCACCGGCGAGCACCTCCATCGCCCCGAGCATGTCGCGCTGGGTGATCATGGGCTCGGTCGAGGAGGACTGCTGCGAGGCCTGCGGGGTGTCGCTCATGCGGGGTCGGCTCCCTGGGAGGCGAGGGCCCGCCGTCGCGGCGGGGCCCGGATCGGTCACGGGTCGGGGTCAGCGTCTCATGGGCGCGGCGGGCGCGGCGGCGTCACCAGGGCAGGGCGTCCGCGAGGCCGTCGACCGCACCGGAGATGCCGTCGCCGACGGAGTCCACGACGTTCCCGACGCCCTCCGAGACCGCCCCGGCGGTGTCGCCGACGAAGTCCGTGGTGGCGTTCCAGGCGTCGGAGGCGGTCGAGGAGATCGCGGGCCAGTTGTCGTAGACCATCTTGCCCACGTCCGCGAGCGCCGCCCCGCCGGAGATGACCGCCCCGGCGGCCACGAGGGGTCCTCCGACGATCGCCCCGACGCCCGTCGCGGACATCGCGCCGCCGGCGAGCATCAGCCCGCCGCCGAGCGCGCTCGCCCCGCCCGTGACCGCGCTGAAGGTGTCCCCGTTCTTGATGCCGTCGATCATCTGCCAGCCGCCGGTGACCACGTCGATGCCCGGCAGCGCCTTGCCCACGAAGGGGGCGACGTCGTCGAGGAAGGGGGCGACCTTCGAGAGCTTCCCGGCGGCGTCGTCCACCCAGCCGAAGAAGTTCTTGTTCCCCAGCCCTGTCGGGACGTTGAACGGCAGCTCGCCGATCATCTTCTTGACCAGGCCGCTGTACTCGGTGCCCGCGCTGAACGCCGACTCGGTGATGTCCTTGCCGTACTTCCAGGTCCCGGCGGCGAGCTGGAAGATGTCCTCGGCCCCGCCGATGAAGTCCGTCGAGCGGTCGATGATCCGGGCGAGGTCCCAGACCTTCTTGGCCCGGGTGAACGCGGTCTGGAGCGTGTTGAAGACGCCGAGGCCGTCGTTGAGCCCGCCCAGCAGCGAGTCCCACCAGGAGCCGCCGTCCTTCCCGCCGCCGGAGCCGCCGCCCTCGTCGGACCCCGCGCCGGAGGCCTCGTCCTGCTCCTCGGCATGCTGCTCGAGGTCCGTGCCGCGGCGGGAGATCAGCTCCCCGACCTGGTCGAACAGCGGGGACGTGCTCGAGGACCAGCGCTCGCGGAAGGCGTCGGCGTCCGGGCCGCGCCATGCGCTCTCGTCCATGACGACCGGCTGCAGCAGGTCGCGCAGCTCACCGATCGCCGTCGCCCGCTGGACGAGCAGCGCGGAGTGGTCGCGCAGCTGATCGGTGTCGGCGCCGTAGAAGCCGCTCATGCTGTTCCCCCGGAGAATGATCGGTCCCTCTGGATCCGGTGCCGCCGGCACGACGAGCGGGCCGGGCACCGACGTCAGGGTAGGGGCGATCCAGGACGGCGGCCATGGGGAGTACTCCCCATCGAGCGCAGCCGGTCACGGCGTCGGCACCGCCGACGGCCCGGCACGAGGCCCGGGCCGCAGCGCGGACCCGGCGGCTGACCGTAGGCTCGTGGGCATGGGGACGAGACGAGACAGGCTGCGCGAGGCGGCCGCCCTCCAGGAGCAGATCCGTGAGCAGCACGGCGAGGACGCCGATGCGGTGATGGCGCAGTCGCTCGCCGAGCGGACAGGAGCCAGCCGTGCGGAGTCCACGTACCGCCGGGCCATGGCCCGGAACCAGGGGCTGCGCTTCCGCGCGTCGGACATGAACCTGCCCCAGCAGGTGCTGCACCCGGAGGAGACCGTCCACGAGGTCGCCGTCGGCGCCCAGCGCTCGGACACCTTCCCGCTGCTGATCGTCACCGACAGGCGGGTCCTGCACGTCATGGACCGTCTGCGCGGCTGGACCGTGCTCGAGGAGGCACCGGCCGCGGCGGTCACGGGGGCCGAGCTCGAGGAGCGGTTGCTCTCCGGCCGGCTCCGCGTCCATGTGCGCGAGGGCCGGGACCTGACGATGAAGGTGGCCGAGCGGGCCCGCAGCCAGGAGGTCGTCGACCTCCTGCAGCACCTGGCCGCCGGCGGTGCGCCGCCGCGCTGACCTCCGCCGGGCGGCACGGACGGGCCGAGCGAGGTCGAGTCCACGGCCCGCCTCCTGCATGCCCCGACCTGCACGCGGCACCGGATTCCCGCACCGCCCTCCGTGGTGCCCCGTCCTGCACCGTGACCCCGCAGGACCTCTCCGAGCGGGCCGACGTACCGTCGGCCCATGAGCGATCGGAACCCGTACACCCATGGCTACGGCGCCCCGGTGCTGACCAGCCACCGCGCCAGGACCGCCGCGAACTCCGCTGCGCATCTCCTGCCGCACCTTCGCCCCGGGCAGCGCCTGCTGGACGTGGGCAGCGGCGCGGGCACGATCACCGCGGACCTCGCCCGGATCGTCGGCCCCGAGAACGTCACGGCGCTCGAGGTGGCGGAGGAGTCCGCGGCGCTCACCCGCGCCGAGCTCGCCCGCCAGGGGCTCGAGCAGGTCCGGGTGCTGGTCGGCGATGCGCATGCGATGCCGCTCGAGGACGGCAGCGTGGACGTGGTCCACGCCCATCAGGTGCTCCAGCACGTCCACGCTCCGGTGCAGGTCCTCGCCGAGATGCGGCGCGTCGCGCGCCCCGGCGGGCTGATCGCGGTGCGGGACAGCGACTACGCGGGCTTCCGCTGGTGGCCGGAGACCCCCGCCTTCGACCGCTGGCTCGCGCTCTACCTCCGCGCCGCCCGCGCCAACGGCGGCACCCCCGACGCCGGCCGACGCCTGCTCGCCTGGGCGCACGAGGCGGGGCTGGAGGACGTCGTCCCCGGCAGCTCCACCTGGCTGCACGCCACGCCCGAGAGCCGTGCGGCCTGGGCGGACACCTGGTCGGGCCGGATCACCTCCGCGCCCTTCGCCGACCAGCTCGAGCGTGGGGGCTGGGCCGACGCCGCCGAGCGGGAGGAGATCGCCGCGGCCTTCCGCACCTGGTCGGAGGATCCCGACAGCTGGTTCAGCCTGCTGCACGGCGAGATCCTCGCCCGGGTCTGAGAACGGACTGCCGGTCGGTCGGCCGAGGCACGCCGAGCGGTGGACGCATCTCGGCTGTCCGAGTCCGCGCGGGCCCCGTCGACCCTCGCGTGGGACGGGTCCTCGCCGCACCCTCTCGACAGGCACCCTTCCGGGCGCGTAGTGTGTGGTTGAAAGCGCAACGATCTGAACCGGGAGTCCCCATGAGCCTCAGCACCGCCATCCTCCGCGCCGTCCCCGGCGCGTTCATCCTCAACTCCGGCATCGGCAAGCTCGGCATGGACGCCGGCACCGCGGAGCACCTGCGCGGCATGGCCGCCCAGGGCGTGCCGGCGCTCGGCAAGCTCAGCCCCGAGCAGTTCGCGAAGTTCCTCAGCTACGGCGAGATCGCGGTGGGCACCTCGCTGCTGCTGCCCTTCGTCCCCTCGAAGGCCGCGGGCCTCGCGCTCGCCGGCTTCTCCGGCTCGCTGGTCTCGATGTACCTGCGCACCCCCGGCATGACCGAGGAGGACGGCGTGCGCCCCACCCAGGAGGGCACCGCCGTCGCGAAGGACACCTGGCTGCTCGCGATCGCCGCGGCGCTGATCGTCTCCGGCGGCAGCGCCGCCACGAAGGCGAAGAAGGCCAAGGCCGACCAGGCCTGAGCCCCGCACCTGCTCGCGCCCGCGCCTGATCAGGCGCGGGCGCGAGCACTCTCCAGCCGCTGCTCGAGGAAGCGACGCTCGCCCTCGCTGCCGCCGAGCTCGAGCGCCCGCGCCCAGTGCTCCACGGCCCGGCCGTGCTGCCCGGTCTCCTCGTGGAACAGGGCCAGCGCCGCGTGGAAGGGGGAGTGGGAGCGCAGCTCGGGCTCCTCGGCGAGCTGTTC
The DNA here is from genome assembly GCF_001293905.1 of Brachybacterium sp. SW0106-09. Lineage (NCBI taxonomy): Bacteria > Bacillati > Actinomycetota > Actinomycetes > Micrococcales > Dermabacteraceae > Brachybacterium > Brachybacterium sp. SW0106-09. The sequence goes on along the minus strand of NZ_BCAK01000002.1, from coordinate 126,930 downwards.
GAGAAGCGCCAGTCCCTCCTCGGGACGGTGCTCCCGCCCCACCGCGATCGCCCTGTTCATGCGCACCACCGGGTCCTCGCCGCGGGCCAGCAGCAGGTCGTAGAGCACCACGATCTGGGCCCAGTCCGTCTCCTCGAAGCGAGGGGCCTCGGCGTGGAGCGCCGCGATCGCGGCCTGGACCGCGTACCGGCCGGCGTCGGGCGCTGCCGCAGCGCGCTCGACGAGCGCGAGGCCCTCGGCGATCAGGTCCCGGTCCCAGAGCGAGCGGTCCTGGTCCTCGAGCGGGATCGGCACGTCGGCCGGGCCGGTGCGGGCGGGGGAGCGGGCGTCGGTCAGCAGCAGCAGCGCGAGCAGCCCGGCGGGTTCGGCGGCCCCGTCGGAGAGGCGCTCCACGATCCGCGCCAGGCGGATCGCCTCCGCCGTCAGCTCCCGCCGGATCGGCGTATCGCCGCTGGTGGCGGCATACCCCTCGGTGAACACGAGGGAGATCGCCCGCAGCACCAGCGGCATCCTCCGCGCCCGCTCCTCAGGATCGGCCGGAACGGTGAGCGGGATGCCCGCCCCGGCGATCCGCTTCTTCGCCCGGGTGATCCGCGCCTGCAGCGTCGGCACCGGCAGCAGCAGCGCCTGCGCCGCCTCGGCCGTGGTCAGCGAGCCGACGAAGCGGAGCATCAGCGCGATCCGGTCCGCGGGCGCGATCGCCGGATGGCAGCAGCCCATCAGCATCGCGAGCCGCTCGTCGGGCAGGTCCTCGCCGTCGCCGAGGCCCTGCCCCGCGAGGGCTCCGGACTCCGCGCTCGGCGCGACCGGCGAGCCCTCCTGCACGTGCAGCACGGCCAGGCGCCGCGCCGCGGTGGCGTCCCGCCGCACCCGGTCCAGGGCGGTGCGGGTCGCGGCCGTGGTCAGCCAGGCCAGCGGGCGGTCGGGCACGCCCCGCTCGGGCCAGGTGCGCAGCGCCGCCTCCATCGCCTCGGACGCCGCGTCCTCGGCGAGGTCGAGGTCCCCGAAGCGGCGCACGAGGGTGGCGAGCAGGCGGCTGTGCTCCTCCCGGTGCACCCGGGCCAGCACGTCGTCCGGTCCTGTCCCGCCGGGTCCCATCCCGTCGAGCTCATACCCGACGGGACCGGGCCCGTCGGGCCCCGTCCCGTCGGGTCCATGCCCGTCGGGACCTGCTCCGCCCGGTCCTCCCTCGTGCGCCGCCTCGAGGTCCATCTCCGCTCCCGGATCCGTCGTCCCCGGCGCGGTCAGAGCTCGAGCATCGGCCGCACCTCGACGCGGCCCCCGATCGCGCCCGGGCACTTCGCGGCCCAGGCCAGGGCCTCGTCGAGGCTCGGCACGTCCAGCACGATCGTCCCGCCCACGAACTCTCGGCTCTCGGCGTAGGGGCCCGCGGTGATCACGGCCTCCGCCTCGGCGTCGGCGCGGGTCACGCTGGTGCCCTCCTCCGGATCGGTCAGTGCGAAGCCGCCGGCGAGCACGCCGGCCTTCTCCAGCTCGGCGTCGAAGGCGATGAAATCCTCCACGCCCGGGCCCTCCTCGGTCTCGCCGCAGCGCTCGTCGGCCAGGTTCCCCATCAGCAGCAGCACGTACTTCATGGTCACTCCTCCATCGGTGCGATGACCGGACCGTGCGGCCCGGACACCACTATGACGAACGAGCGCTGCCCGGATCGACAGAGTCGGCGAAAGAAATCTCGGGAAGGGCTCGCGTGCGCGGCCGAGGCTCCGCGGGGCGGCACGGCCCACGAGGGGCCGGGGATGCGCGGCGAAGGCATCGCGGGGCGGCACGGCGGGCGAGGGGGCGGGGACGCGAGGATGCCGACGCGGCCGTCGCTCGGGGGCGTCCCCGTGCAGGCCCGGCCCTCAGAGGACCGTGAGCCCCTCGATCATCGCCTCGAGGTCCGTGACCTGCTGGTCGTGCCCGAGCGCCGCCCCGCCGTCGAAGGCCGCGGGGCCGTCCGGGGTGTCCACCACGATCACGACGCGGCGCCAGGCGTCGGTCGAGTGGAGCAGGGCCAGATCGGAGATCACCACGTCGGCGGAGACGATCCAGGCGTCGTGCCCGTCGACCGTGGTGGCCTCTTCGTGGTAGTTCCGCAGCATGGCCGGATCGCCGTAGAGCTCCTCGCCCTGCTCGGGCTCGAGCGCGCACAGGAAGATCGCGCGCGCGGCCTCCTCGGCGCCGGGATAGCCGCCCTCCTCCTCGGGGAACTCGACCTTCCCGACGCCCGCGAGCGTGTACCAGCCCGCCTCCACGGGCTGGTCGGCGTGGTGCTGGTCGGTGACGTAGGCGCTCTGCGAGCCCCAGCCGGTGCCGACCTCCCAGCCCTCCTGCTGCGGGAACGCGAGACCGCCGCCGCGCACCTCGCCCTCGACCTGCTCGGTCACGGCCCCGTCCCCCTGCATGGTGCAGGCGGTGCCCGAGGCCTCGGCCTCGGTCGTTGGCTCCTGGTCCGTCGGCGTCGGCGCGCCGCCCGAGCCGCCGTCGGACGGGCCCCCGCCGTCCGATGCGCCCCCGTCGTCGGACGGGCCCGTCCCGTCCGTGGGGCCCGACGCGCTGGGGGTCGGATCGTCGGCGGGCTCCTCCCCGCCGCCGCTCAGCACGGTCTGCGAGAGCACCAGCGCGATCACGGCGAGGATCACGACCAGGCACCCGCCCCCGCCCAGCAGCGCGAGCAGCGGGCCGCGGCCGCCGCCCGACCCGCCGGGAGAGTCGGGGCCGGCAGGGCTTCCGGGATCCTCTCCGCCGAGCCCGCCCGTCCTGCCGGAGCCTCCCGAGGGGCTGCCGGAGAAGTCCGGGAGGGAGGCGCCCCCGACGCCGCCGGTCGCGCCGTACCCGCCGGGGCTGTGGTCGTTCATCGCTCGTCCCCTCGTCCCCGGCCGCCGTCCCCCGGCGACCGGGGCCACCCTAGCGGGCCGGCCGCTCCGGCCCCGCGCCCCTGACGGCTCCTGTTTCCTGCCGGGCGTTGCATCCACCGGCGCTCAGCCCGCAGCCGACCCCGCGTACTGCCCCCGACGCACGCGCAGCGCCAGTGGATGCAACGAGGCCGCGATCTCCGCGGCCCGCCGCCCGACGACGCCCGTCCCTCGCGTCCACACGCCTGCAGGCGACGACGGCACGGACCTGTCGTCCGCCCGCCCGTCGTCGTTCGGCCGACGGACGAAAGTCCCCGCAGGTCAGCGCCTGTGATGTCGATCACAGGTCCGCCAGGTGAATAAAGCAAGCAAGGAGTGGCATAAACCGCGCAGGTGAGGCTAGCCTCAGTCACGGTGCGGCTCGGTTTCCCGCCGCGCCTCCGGACCCCGTCGAGAGAAAGACTTCCCATGACCTCCTTCACCCGCCGCAGCCTCGGCGCCCTCTCCGCCGCCGGCGTCCTCGGCCTGGCCCTCACCGCCTGCGGCGGTTCCGGGGAGGATGACGCGACGGGCGCCGGCGCCTCCGACGCGGGCGGCGCCGAGGCCGGCACCGTCGAGGTCGAGGACAACAACGGCCCGCAGACCGTGCAGACCCCGCCGTCCTCCGTGGTCGCGACCGACAACCGCACCTTCGAGACCCTCGCCGACTGGGGCGTCACCCTCACCGCCGCGGCGCGCACCCTGATGCCCTCGACGAACCCGCTCAAGGAGGACGAGTCGATCATCGATCTCGGCAGCCACCGCGAGCCCGACCTCGAGGCCGTCGTCGCCGCCGAGCCGACCCTGATCATCAACGGCCAGCGCTTCGCCCAGTACCACGACGACTTCGTGAAGTACGCGCCCGAGGCCACCATCCTCGAGCTCGACCCGCGCGAGGACCAGCCCTTCGCCGACGAGCTCAAGCGCCAGGTCTCCGTGCTCGGCGAGATCTTCGGCAAGCAGACCGAGGCCGAGGCCCTCGGCACCGACCTCGACGCCGCGATGGAGCGCGTCAAGGCCGCCTACGACGGCTCCTCCACCGTCATGGCCGTGAACACTTCCGGCGGCGAGATCGGCTACATCGCTCCCGGTCAGGGGCGAACGCTGGGCTGGACCTTCGAGGCGCTCGGCCTGGTGCCCGCGCTCGAGGTCGAGGGTGCCAGCGACGACCACGAGGGCGACGACATCTCCGTCGAGGCGATCGCCGACTCGAACCCCGCCTGGATCCTCGTGATGGACCGCGACGCGGCCGTCTCCGCCGATGACCCCGAGTACACGCCCGCCAACGAGCTGCTGGACTCCTCCGAGGCGCTCGCCGGTGTGACCGCCGTGGCCGAGGGAAATATCGTCTACATGCCCGCGGACACCTACACCAACGAGGGCATCCAGACCTACACGGAGTTCTTCAACACCTTCGCCGATGCGCTCGAGGGCGAGGCCTGAGCCACGTCCGTCATCGCTGACCGCCGCACGGCGGGCAGGGCCTGCGCGCCCCGCCCGCCGTGCGTCGCGTCGTCGCAGCACCCGTCGGCCCCGTGCGGCGCGTCGGTTCCGACGACCGTGCGCCGACGCGACCACCGCCCCTTCCAGGAGTCCTGAATGACCGCCCCCCAGCTCACCTCCGAGGCGCCCCCGTCCCGCACCCGCGGGCGCGAGCGCCTCGTCGACGGCAAGCTCCTGATCGGCATCGGCGCGGTCGCGCTGCTGCTGGTCGTCTCCCTGTTCACCGGCGTCTACGACGTGCTCGGCGCCGAGGGCGGCGGCGAGATGTTCGCCATCACCCGCATCCCCCGCACCATCGCGCTGGTCCTCGCCGGTGCCGCGATGTCGATGTCGGGCCTGATCATGCAGCTGATGACGCAGAACCGCTTCGTCGAGCCGTCCACCACCGGCACCACCGAGTGGGCGGGGCTCGGCCTGATCCTGGTGATGGTGCTGGTCCCGTCGGCGGGGCTGCTGACGAAGATGGGCGTGGCGATCGTCTTCTCCTTCGTCGGCACGATGGTGTTCTTCCTGTTCCTGCGCCGGGTCACGCTGCGCAGCTCCCTGATCGTGCCGATCATCGGGATCATGCTCGGGGCCGTCGTCGGCTCCGTCTCCACCTTCGTCGCCCTCCAGTTCGACGCGCTGCAGAACCTCGGGGTCTGGTTCGCCGGCTCCTTCACCTCCGTGCTGCGCGGAAGCTACGAGGTGCTGTGGATCGTGCTCGCCGTGGGCGTGGCCGTGTTCGTCGTCGCCGACCGCCTGACCGTCGCGGGCCTCGGCGAGGACATCGCCACCAACGTCGGCGTGAACTACCGCCGCGTGGTGCTGATGGGGACGGGCCTGGTCGCGATCGCGACCGGCGTGGTCACCGTCGTGGTCGGGAACCTGCCCTTCCTGGGCCTGATCGTCCCGAACGTGGTCTCGATGATCCGCGGCGACGACCTGCGCTCGAACCTGCCCTGGGTGTGCCTGCTCGGCATCGCGATCGTCACGGTCTGCGACCTGATCGGCCGCACCATCATCATGCCCTTCGAGGTGCCGGTCTCCCTGATCCTCGGGATCGTGGGAGCCGCCGTGTTCATCGCCCTCCTGCTGAGGCAGCGCCGACATGGCTGAGCGCACGACGACCCACGACGGGCGCCGGCTCGAGGCGGTCGCCGACGAGGCCGCCCCGGTCGAGCTCTCCACCGCCCCGGCCGACGCCGCAGGCGAGCTCGGCGTGCTCTCGGCCCCGCGGCGCGTGCGCGCCCGCTCCGGCGCCTTCCCCGACGCCGCCTCCCAGCGCCGCTACTGGATCGTGCTGGCCGTCCTCGTGGTCCTGGCCGCGGGTGCCGCCCTCGGGCTGCTCGCGATCGGGAACCCCATGCCGGTGGGCTCGCGCGGCTTCTGGCTGATCGCCGAGATGCGCGTGACCTCCCTGGTGGTGATGGCCGTGGTCGCGATCTGCCAGGCGGTCGCCACGATCACCTTCCAGACCGTCACCAACAACCGCATCATCACCCCCTCGATCATGGGCTTCGAGTCGCTGTACACCGTCATCCAGACGGCCGCGGTGTACACGCTCGGCGTGGCCGGCGTCGTCGCCCTGCAGGGGCCGGGCCAGTTCCTCGCGCAGGTCGCGGCGATGGTGGGGCTCTCGGTGCTGCTGTACGGTTGGCTGCTGCGCGGCCGCTACGCGAACATCCAGGTCATGCTCCTGGTGGGCATCATCATGGGCGGCGGGCTCGGCGCGGTCTCGACCTTCATGCAGCGCCTCCTCTCGCCCAGCGAGTTCGACGTGCTCAGCGCCCGGCTGTTCGGCTCGGTGACCAATGCGAGCGCCGAGTACCTGCCCTTCGCGATCCCGCTGGTGATCGTGGCGACGACGCTGATCTGGCTCAACGCCCGCACGCTGAACGTCATCGCGATGGGCCGGGACGTGTGCATCAACGTGGGCGTGGACCACGGCCGCCAGACCATCTACTCCCTCGTCCTGGTCTCGGTGCTGATGGCGGTCTCGACCGCGCTCGTCGGCCCCATGACCTTCTTCGGCTTCCTCGTCGCGACGCTGACCTACCAGCTCGCCGGGACCCACGACCACCGCCGCCTGCTGCCCCTCGGGGCGCTCACCGGCTTCGTGGTCCTCGCCGGCGCCTACTTCGTGATGAACCACGTGTTCTACGCGCAGGGCGTCGTCTCCATCATCATCGAGCTCGTCGGCGGGACCGTGTTCCTCGTCGTCATCATGCGGAAGGGGCGCCTGTGATCACCATCGACGCGGTGCGGAAGGAGTACCGGTCCCAGACCGGGACGGTGCAGATCGGGCCGGTCACCACCGACATCCCCTCGGGCGGGGTGACCGCGCTGGTCGGACCCAACGGCGCCGGCAAGTCGACGCTGCTGACCATGGTGGGGCGACTGCTGGGCATCGACGAGGGCCAGATCGAGGTGGCGGGCTACGACATCGCCTCCACCGCCTCGAAGGACCTCGCCAAGATCCTCTCGGTGCTGCGCCAGGAGAACCACTTCATCACCCGGCTCACGGTGCGCCAGCTGGTCGGATTCGGCCGGTTCCCGTACTCCAAGGGGCGCCTGACCCGGCTCGACGAGCAGAAGATCTCCGAGGCGATCGACTTCCTGAACCTCGACGACCTCGAGGACCGCTATCTCGACCAGCTCTCCGGCGGGCAGCGCCAGCGCGCGTACGTGGCGATGGTCCTGGCCCAGGACACCGAGTACGTGCTGCTGGACGAGCCGCTGAACAACCTCGACATGCGCCACAGCGTCCAGATGATGGGGCGCCTGCGCGATGCCGCCCGCGAGCTGGGCCGCACGGTCGTGGTGGTGCTGCACGACATCAACTTCGCCGCCCACTACGCGGACCACATCATCGCGATGAAGGAGGGCGAGGTCGTCGAGGCCGGGCCCGTCGCGCGGATCATGGACGGCGAGGTGCTCTCGCGCGTGTTCGACACCCCTGTGCAGGTCATCGACGGGCCGACGGGCCCGCTCGCGGTCTACTACTGAGCCCGGGCGGGCCGGGCCGGGATGTGGCGCGCCTTGCGTCCAGCGGAAGAAGTGCTGTCGTGACCCCTTGATGTGTGTACATTGTCTGTACGTCCTGCTGGAGCGGGGCGCATGACCCGTTGCGACGTGCAACGAAAAGGAGTATCGCGATGAGCGCGACCAAGAGCGAGCGCATTAATCTGCGTGCCTCGACTCGTGAGGAATCCCTGCTGCGCAGGGCAGCCGAAGCGGAGGACGTCCCCGTGTCCGCCTTCATCCTGGGCAGTGCCGTCGAGCAGGCGGAAAGGGTTCTTGCGGATCGTCGCTGGTTTACTGCCGCGCCCGAGCAGTTCGAGGAGTTCATGCGTCTGCTGGACGAGCCGGTGCAGACCGAGCGCCTTGCGGAGCTGTTCTCGCGTCCGTCGCCGTTCGGACGCCCGTTCTCGCTCGAGGACTGAGCATGGCCGAGATGCTCGAAGCGCCACGCCGTCTCGAGAAGCAGGACGACCGGGCGCGCTTCGAGAGCGGTGCCGGGGAACTGGACGACTGGTTCGCGAGATTCGCGTGGCAGAACCAGCGGGCGAACAACGCGGTCACCTACGTGAGCAAGTTGGGGGAGCGCGTTGTCGGCTACTACGCCATCGCGGCAGCTGGAGTGAGCCACGCAGACGCTGGCGACGAGTTCTCGAGACGGCGGCCGGACCCGATTCCGTGTGTTTTGCTCGCCCGTCTTGCTGTCGACCGCCGTGCCCAGGGCAGGGGTGTCGGGGCCGCCCTCTTCAGGGACGCTTTGGAGCGCGCGCTGTCCGTCAGCCAGGGGATGGGCGCGGCGTGTCTGCTCATCCACTGCCGGGATGAGGCCGCGCGCGCCTTCTACCTCCACCACGTGGATGCGATCCAGTCACCGATCGACGACCTCCAGCTGGTCGTCCCGATGAAAGCCATCGCGGATCAGCTGCTGAAGTGACTCTCCACAAGATCCGCCCACTGGGCTGGAGCGAGATAGGTGACGTGGGGGCGCGAGCGTAGAGTCAAGGGATCCCAGAGCCAAGCGGAGCGGCCGGCTACATCTGAGAGTTCCTTCAGCGGTTGAAGAGCATCCAGGGCGATGTCAAGTCGTCGAAGCAACATGGGGCTCGCCGGCCAGTAGCCGAGCGAATGCCTCGGTGGGCGTGAGATAGCCCTGTCGGCGGCGGGGCCGGTTGTTGATCTCCTCGGCGATGGTGGTGAGGTAGGGCTGGTGGTCCGGGACCACCGTGCCCTTGGGCAGATACTCCCGGTAGAGCCGGTTCGTGTTCTCGTTGCTGGGCCGCTGCCAGGGCGAGTGGGGATCGGCGAAGTAGACCGGCATGCTCGTGGCCAGGGAGACCTTCGCGTGCTGGGCCATCTCGCTGCCCTGGTCCCACGCCAGTGACGCCTTCATCATCTCGGGCAGCGCGTTGAAGTACTCGATGACCGCGTCCGCGGTGGCCTCGGCCTGCTTGGAGGGCAGGGCCAGCAGCCCGGTGAACCCGCTCATCCGCTCCACCAGCGTCGTCGCGCACGAGGCACCATTCTTCCCGATGATCAAGTCGCCCTCCCAGTGCCCCGGCACCCGACGCTCGGCGGCGTCCTCACCCCGCTCGCTCAGGGGCACCATCCCCACGATCACACCGCCCCGAGACCGACCGGTGGTGCGGGGCCTGCGCTTGGTCCGCTTGGACTGCAGGAAGATGCCCTTGCGGGCGAGCTCACCCTTCGGGATTGCGTAGATGTACTGGTAGATAGCCTCACCGGAGACGGTGCGGCCCTGCGCATCAGGAGAGTTCGCCATGCGTTCAACGGTCGGGGCTGTCGCCTCCAGGCGCAAGCGGCCCGCGATCTCGTTCGGCGTCCACGACGCGGCCAGATCCGCCTCCACCCTCGCCTGCAGCACCGGATCCCTAGCGACCTTCCGCTGCTGCGGGCGAGCCCCCCGTCGCTGCGCGGCCACGTCCGCCCTCACGGCCTGGTAGCCGCGGGTCTTCGTGGTGGTCCGTCGTATCTCCCGCGAGATCACCGACGGGCAACGCCCCAGGTGACGAGCGATCCTCCGCACCGACCAGCCCGCCTTCGACGCCGTCGAGATCTCCGACCTGTCACTGAACGACAACCCCACCCGCGCCATCCGCACACTCCACCGATCAGACCCCCGCCGACCGGGAGTGTTGCTACGACGCTATGACACCACCGAGTCACGGAAAGAAAATTCCCATACGGATCGTGGCGCGCCGAACCCGCCGAGAGGTCCACGCGCCCCTACTCTGAAACGTATGGATCATTCACGACGGGCACTGCTGCTCAGCACGGAGCGCAGCCGTGGAACGTTGGCGGCGGCGAGGTCGTTGCAGCAGTCAGGGTGGCACGTGGCAGTGGGCACCCCGAGCGCCTCGGGAATGCTCTCGTCATCGCGGGCCTGTTCAGCGACGCACGTCGTTCCCAAGCCCCGCGGGCAGGGAAATGATTTCGTGGTGGCGGTGAACCGCGCAATTGCGGACGGGGATTACGACGTCGTGTTCGGCGGTGGGGACGATTGGATGGCCGCCTTATCGGCCCACCGCTTCGAGATCGATGCCCGTGTCGCCCATCCGGAGTTCTCGGTGGTGGAAGCGGCCCTGGACAAGCTCCGACTGACCGAGCTGGCTCATGAGGTCGGCCTTGCCGCACCGCACACGGAACTGGCCACCCCCGAGGCACTTGCTTCCTGGCGTGGGCCGGTGGTCGTCAAATGCCGCACCCATTGGTCGCCGGGCCGGACCGAAGCGCTCCGCATCGAGGCGAAACTCTTCGAGCACGCCGCTGATGCCCGCCAGCGTCTCGACTTCATCCAGGCGGCGGGTGAGCAGGCCGTGCTGCAGCAGCCGGTCAGCGGGCAGCTGGGCGCGGTGATCGGCGTGTACCACGGCGGGCGGCTCGATGCTCGTGTTCAGCAGGTGACGTCCCGGTTATGGCCGACCCCGAACGGCGTCTCGACCCGGGCCCGCACCGTGCCGGTCGATGACCTCCTCGTGGCCACGTGCGAACGGCTGCTGGAGACGCTGAACTGGCGCGGCCTGGTGGAACTGCAGTTCCTCACCGGGCCTGACGGGGTCCCTCACCTGATCGACCTGAACGGGCGGTTCTTCGGATCGATGGCATTGACCAATGCTGCTCGGCCCGGGGTCGCCGACCTGTGGGGTCAGCTCGTGCTCGGCGACGCCGTCATGAGCCTGCCCGATGCCCCGGCAGGTGTCCGTTTCAGCTGGACCGCAGGAGACCTGCGCCGGGCGACGGTCGAGCGGCGTCGCACTCTGGCCCGGGACGTGCTCGACACTCTGAGATGGTCCGCCCAGGCCACTCAGAGCGTATGGGATCCGCGTGACCCCGCCCCCACCATGCGTGTGATGACAGAACGGTTCATCCCTCGCTCCGACGTCGCCGGCGACGCACCCCTCGAGCGAGAGCGTCGAGAGCCACAGACAGCTCCGGGGCGCGCAGCATGACCAGACCCAGCGTGTAGACGCCGCCTGCTGCCGCGGCCGCACCCACGCCCTCCACCAGAGCCGGCGACCCGGCCAGGAGCGACCGGACCGTCAGGGCGGCCACCAGGGCCACGATCGCGAGCACCAGCGCTCGCGACCCCAGTCCGACCATCGAACGCAGCGCCACTGCCTGGTGCTTGCGATGGAGGAGCCAGGCGTTGAGCACGGCTGCGACCCCGATCGACACGGAGGTCGCCAGCGCGATCCCCGCCACGCCCAGCGCCGGAGCCAGGACGACGTTGCCGACGGCGTTGAGCCCCATGGCGAGCAGCGCGATGGTCACCGGAGTGCGGGAGTCCCCCACGGCATACGACGCGCGCACGATGAGCTGACGACAGCCCAGAGCCAGCAGTGCCGGGACGTACCAGACCACCGCCCGCGAGGTCAGCTCGACCGCCTCGGCATCGAAGGCGCCGTGGCCGAAGATCACGTCGACGATCGGTCCGGCCGCCACGGCCAGAGCGAGACACAGGGGCACCAGCAGGGTGACGATGATCGACAGGCCGCGGCCCACCAGCCGGCGGATCTCGGCACGGTCGGACGCCGCCGCGCTCAGGGCTGGATACAGCGGCACCAGCAGTGACGCGACCACCAGCGTCTCGGGCAGGTTGACCAGCCGCCACGCATAGGAGAGGGCGGTGATCGCGCCGGGTTCCAGGGTCGAGCCGACCGCCCGATCGACCATGGTGTTCACGCTGCCGATACCGCTGCCGATGAGCATCGGAGGCATGAGGCGTGCGATCTCGCGGAACCCGGGATCGGACAGTGACACCCGGGGCCGGATGCGGACCCGCGCCGCCCGCAGCGGGGGCAGCTGGATGAGCAGTCTGCCGGCCGATCCGATCACGAAGCCGATCGCCACCGCGGAGATCCCGTAGTGGGGGCCGAACAACCCGGCGGCGGCGATCATCACGATGTTGAAGGGCACGCCCTCCAGAGCCGACCAGCCGAACCGGCCATGGGACTGGGCGAGGGCCGCGAGCAGGTTCGTGCCGGCGATGAGCACCGTGGCCACCAGCAGGATGCGGGCCAGATCCGCCGTCAGCTCCGCCTGCGGGCCATCGAAACCGGGAGCGATGACCGTGGTGACCGGACCGGCGAAGATCGCCATGAGCACCCCGCCGATGCCCAGCACCAGCAGAGTCACGCTGAAGGCCGTATCGAAACCCCGGTGGCCTCGGCATTCTGACTCCTCGGCGGATTCCCGCGACGTGACCGGCAGAACTGCTCGGGCCATCGCGCCGGCGACGAAGGCCACGACGATGTTCATCAACCCCTGGGCGGCGAAGTACGCGTCCAGCCCGGCTCCGGCACCGAAGACGGCACCGATCACCACGTCGCGCACGAAGCCCAGCACGAGGGATACGAACGTCAGCCCCGTGACCAGCACCGCAGCACTGGAAACACTCCATCTTCGGGCTGGTGGGGACATTTCGCCTTCAACTGTTCGGCGGGCCGACGTGACCGTCCGACCTTACCGGAGATAAAAGAGAGACCAGCTCTCTGAGAGTCAGGGACGAGAGGCCTCCGGCTGTGGCCCGGCCCCGTCACGGTCAGCCGGTCCGCGAGACAGGTGCCGGACGATCACCGCAGCCGGAAACAGCGCCATCGCCGCCGCACCGAGCAGCTTGGCCGTCTCCTCCGCCATGCGTCGCACCGTCGAATCCCAACCGAGAGTGTCGAGGGCCAGCGACACACCCAGGCTGAGAATGGCGGGCGGCGCCGCGGATCTCGAGCGTCGGGACGGCGGGGTGGGACGCAGTCATGGAGGGTCCTCTCCTCGGGATCGCGCCCAGCCTACGGGGCGGCGGGCGGCACCACCCGGCGAGCCGCGGTCAGTGCGACTCGGTGGGCGGCCGCGCGGCGTCGACGGACATCGAGTGGTGCGGAGTCGGACGTCCTGGGCCGCCCGGCCAGCCCGCGACCGGAGGCCGACGAACCGGCCCGCGGCCCTCCCAGCCCGCCCCTCTACGATGGCGGCATGACGTCGCCGAGCACGGGACGCCGGAGGTGACCCCGGCGAGGTCCCCCCGACTGGTGCCGCTGGGCCGTCCGGTGCCCGCGGAGCCGCCGGGCTACGACCACTCCCGCGGGCACACCCCGCGCGGCCGACGGTTCGAGCTCTACGCGCTGCTGGACAACCTCTTCATCGCCGCGGGCGTGGTCGTCGCGATCTGGCTCGCGCTGCTTTACCTGGTCGAGGGCTTCTCGCTGACGCCGGCGCGGCTGCTGTACCTGCTGGGCTTCTGGATCCTGCTCACCTACATCACGCTGCCGCGACTGCACCAGCTGATGACCTGGATCTACCTGCCGGACTACTTCTTCGGCCGCACCCGCACAACCGAGGGCGTGCTCTCGGACCCGATCAACATCGCCCTGGACGGCCCCGAGCGGGACCTCCACGTGGCGCTGCGGCGGGCCGGCTGGGTGCTCGCGGAGGAGCGGACGCTCTCCTCGGCCTGGTCGATGGTGCGCTCGACGCTGCTGCGACGCTCCTACCCGTCGGCCCCCGTCTCGGACCTGTACCTGATGGGGCGCCGCCACGACTTCACCTATCAGCAGGAGGTCGGCGGCACCACGGACAAGCGCCATCACGTGCGCTTCTGGCGGATGCCGCCCGACTTCGTGCTGCCGGGCGGGTACCGCACGGACTGGCTCGCGGCGGGCACCTACGACCGCGCCGTCGGCTTCTCCTTCTTCACCCTGCAGATCACCCACCGCATCGACGAGAACATCGACGTCGAGCGGGACTACCTCGTGGACACGGTCCGCTTCGCGGATCCGGAGGTGGAGGTCGAGGTCATCGAGGAGTTCTCCACCTCGTACCACGACCGCAACGGGCAGGGCGACCGGTTCCGCACCGACGGCGACCTGCCGGTGATCGACGTGACCGGCGCGGCCTCCCGCTCCGACGGGGCGAGCGCGATCATGCTGCCGCGACACCGCCCCACCGGCAGCTCGGTGATGAAGTCCCGCGCCCGCGCGGCGACGCAGACGGCGCTGAGCACGACCCGCTTCGGTGGGCGCCGCACCGAGGTGGCCGACGAGCTGACCGCGCAGTGGCACGGCACGGTCGGGGACTTCCACGAGGTGCTCGCCCGCGCCGCGGACCACCACCTCCCGCCGCCCTCGGTGATCTTCACCGGCTTCCTCGCGCTGCTGCAGGCGGCGATCGTGGCGATCCAGTGGTTCACGCTCGGCTCCGGTGGCGACCTCACCGAGCGCTTCCCCGACGCGTCGCTGATCCTGCCCGAGCAGGGCACGATCTGGGGCGCCACCGCGTTCGCCGTCGCGCTGCTGCTGCTCCAGATCGGGGTGCTGCGCCGCAGCCGCTGGGCCCGGATCGCGCTGATGGCGCTGTTCACGGCCGACGCCTTCGCCCGCCTGGCCGTGGCGACCTCGATGACCGGGGACGTCGCCCACTCGCTGCTGGTGGGCGCCGGCGCCTCCGCGCTCGGCGTGATGGCGATCAGCTCCGACGCCTCCCGCCAGTGGGTCCAGACCCTGCGCCTGGACCCCCGCGAGCGCCGGGCCGACGAGGACCCGGAGGAGGAGCGCGAGGCCGCGCCCGCGCTGTGAGGGCGGTCACCGGAGAGTAGAGTGCGTGCACCGCCGTCCGGTGATCCCCGCACTGGCGTGCACCGACCTCGTGCTCGCCCTGCTGCCCTCGGCGGTCCCTGTCCCTGTATTCCCCGGGAGGAATCCCCATGAGCGAGTCCCGCGAGACCGCCCCGGCGAACGCCGGAGACCCCGGCGCCGTCGGCCCCGATCACGGCTCCGACCAGGCCGAGCTCAAGAAGGCGATCACGCCCAAGCTCCTGCTGCTGTTCATCGTCGGCGACATCCTCGGCACCGGCGTCTACTCGCTGACCGGCAAGGTCGCCGGCGAGGTCGGCGGCGCCGGCTGGCTGCCGATCCTCATCGCCTTCGCCGTCGCGATGGTGTCGGCCCTGTCCTACGTCGAGATGGTCACGAAGTACCCGCAGGCCGCGGGCGCCGCCCTCTACGTCCACAAGGCATTCGGCATCCACTTCCTGACCTTCATGGTCACCTTCGCGGTCCTCTCCTCCGGCATCACCTCGGCCTCCACCAGCGCGATCTTCCTCTCGGAGAACGTGCTGAAGGCCTTCTCGCTCGAGGAGCCGCTCGGCGACTCCGCCGGAGCCGTCGCGACCACCATCGCGCTGGTGTTCCTGGCCCTGGTGGCCTTGATCAACCTGCGTGGAGTCTCCGAGTCGGTCAAGGCGAACGTGGTCCTGACCTGCATCGAGCTGACCGGTCTGGCGCTCGTGATCGTCGTCGGCTTCTTCGCCGTCGGCCAGGGCAAGGCGGACCTCTCGCGCGTGGTCCTCTTCGAGACCCAGGACGACAAGAGCATCTTCATGGCCGTGATCGGCGCGACCGCGCTCGCGTTCTTCTCGATGGTCGGCTTCGAGGACTCGGTGAACATGGCCGAGGAGACCGTCGACCCGGTCAAGAACTTCCCCCGCGCCCTCATCGCGGGTCTGTCGGTCACGGGCGTGATCTACGTGCTGATCTCGATCCTCGCCGTCGCGGTGGTGCCGATCGGCCAGCTCACCGAGTCGACCACCCCGCTGCTCGAGGTGGTCAAGGAGGGCGCCCCGGCGATCCCGATCGACACGATCTTCGCGTTCATCTCGATCTTCGCGGTCGCGAACACGGTGCTGATCAACATGATGATGGCCTCTCGTCTGCTCTACGGCATGGCGAAGCAGGGCGTGCTGCCGGGCTTCCTGCGCAGCGTGCTGCAGACGCAGCGCACCCCGTGGGCCGGCATCGCCTTCTCCACCGTGCTGGCCTTCGCGCTGGTGCTCTCGGTGCGCTTCGTGCTCGCCGAGGAGACCATCTCGGCGCTCGGCGGCACCACCGCCCTGCTGCTGCTGGCGGTCTTCGGCCTGGTCAACATCTCGGTGCT
Source organism: Brachybacterium sp. SW0106-09 (assembly GCF_001293905.1). Lineage (NCBI taxonomy): Bacteria > Bacillati > Actinomycetota > Actinomycetes > Micrococcales > Dermabacteraceae > Brachybacterium > Brachybacterium sp. SW0106-09. The sequence goes on along the minus strand of NZ_BCAK01000002.1, from coordinate 111,091 downwards.
GGTGCTGCGCAAGGACAAGGTGGACGTGCGCCACTTCCGCACCCCGACGGTGCTGCCGATCATCGGTGCGATCACGTCCTTCGCGCTGGTCTCGCCGATCGCGCAGCCGCGGGAGAACTACGTGATCGGCGGCGGCCTGCTCGTGGTCGGGCTCCTGCTGTACGTGATCACCTGGTTCTACAACAGCGCGGTGAGAGCCCGCCGCACCCGCTTCCGCCACCCCGACGACCTCGGCTAGGACTGACCCCGCCGTCGGCCTGCCGTCCCGCCCCGTTCCCTGAGACCCGCACCCCGAGGGAGAACCCATGTCGAAGATCCTGCTGGCCTACGTCCCCAGCGCCACCAGCGAGGCCGCGTTCGACTTCGCGGTCGAGGAGGCCGAGCGCCGCGACGCCTCGCTGCTCGTGCTCGCCTCCGAGCGCGCCCCCGACCCGCGCAAGGCGCGCGGCGTCACCGACCAGCGCCCCCTCCAGGAGCGCCTGGAGGAGACCGGCCTCGCCTTCGAGCTGCGCACGGTCCCCAAGCGCGACGATCCGGCCGACGACATCCTCGACGCCGTCGAGCACGACGACATCGACCTCGTGATCCTCGGCATCCGCAAGCGCACCCCGATCGGGAAGATCCTGCTGGGCTCGACCTCGCAGCGGGTCGCGATCGAGTCGCCAGTGCCGGTGGTGATGGTCAAGCCCGAGGGCTTCGTCGCGCCGGCGAGGTTCTGAGGAGACCCTGAGCGGGGCCCGTCGGCCCTGCTCCTCGCCCGGGAGATGGCGGCGGTGCCCCGCGCGGCACCGCCGCTGTCGTGCGTCCGGGGCAGCCGCGCCGCGTCCGGCCGATTCCTCCGGGCTCGGTGGCTTCCCTACGCCCGGTGTTCATCTGGGCGTCCCCCGCGGGCCGGGAGCGACTCACCTTCGTGACGCACCGTCATCTGGTCCCGCGCATCGTGATGCGCAGGGAGACGAGTACACCAGCGAAGGACGTCATCCCATGGCCCTGATCGACCTGCCCCTGCTCATGAAGGACGCGGTGCGCGGCAAGCGCTCCGCGGTGACCTGCCAGCTCAAGTGCGCCAGCCAGTGCGCCTTCGGCCAGTGCAACCACTCGGACAACCCGACCTTCCGCGACATCGCCTCCGGCGCGCTGTCCCGTCGTGCGGTGATCGGCGGCTCCACCGCGGCGCTCGCGATCGGCCTGGCCGGCACGCAGGGCGCGCTCGCCGATCCCGGCAACGGGAAGGGCAAGGGGCAGGGCAACGGCAAGGGCGGCGCCGGCCACCGTCCCCCGAACGGCACCAAGCTCACCTTCACGCCGATCGAGCCGGTCGACGCGGCCGTCGACGAGTTCACCGTGCCCCGGGGCTTCGCCTGGCACCCGATCATCCGCTGGGGCGACCCGCTGTTCGACGACGCGCCCGAGTTCGACTGGAACGCCCAGAGCGCCGAGGCGCAGAAGCGCCAGTTCGGCTACAACAACGACTACACCGAGATCCAGGAGATCCCGGGCAGCGCCGGCAAGCGCGCCGTGATGTTCGTGAACCACGAGTACACCAACGAGAACATCATGCTGCCGGCCGACACCGACGCCGAGGAGGCGATCGAGATCGGCCGCGCCGCCCACGGCCTCACCGTCGTCGAGCTCGAGCGCAAGAACAAGAACTTCCCCTACCGCTACGTGCAGGGCGCGGAGCTGAACCGTCGCATCCTGCTGGACGACGAGTTCGCGCTGACCGGCCCCGCCGCCGGCTCCGACCTGGTCAGGACCGTCGAGGACCCCGAGGGCCGCACGGTGCTCGGCACCCTCGGCAACTGCGCCGGCGGCCTCACCCCGTGGGGCACCCTCGTCTCCGGCGAGGAGAACTTCCACGGCTACTTCCGCTCCGCCGGCACCTCCGACGCGGAGAAGCGCTACGGCCTGCGCGATGCCGCCACCGCCCGCGGCTGGGAGAACGTCTACGACCGCTACGACGCCCGCAACGAGGGCTACGAGAACGAGATCAACCGCTTCGGCTACATCGTCGAGGTCGATCCCTTCGACCCCACCTCCACCCCGCGCAAGCACACCTCGCTGGGCCGCTTCAAGCACGAGGGCGCGAACATCATCATCGCCGAGGACGGCCGCGCGGTCGCCTACTCCGGCGACGACGAGCGCTTCGACTACCTGTACAAGTTCGTCTCCCGCGACCGCTACGTCGAGGGCGACCGCGAGCACAACCTGACCCTGCTGGAGAACGGCGACCTCTACGTCGCGAAGTTCACCGGCAACTCGCCCGCCGCCGAGATCGACGGCTCCGGCGAGGTCCCCGCCGACGGCGCCTTCGACGGCACCGGCGAGTGGCTGCCGCTCGTGGTCGACGGCGAGTCCCAGGTCCCCGGCTTCACCGTCGAGGAGGTCCTCGTGCACACCCGCCTCGCGGCGGACGCCGTCGGCCCCACCAAGATGGACCGCTGCGAGGACGTCGAGCCCTCGCTGCACAGCCGCCGCGTCTACGTGGCCTGCACGAACAACTCCGGCCGCGGCACCGAGGGCAAGGCCGCGGCCGACGAGGCCAACCCCCGCTCCCAGAACCGCGACGGCCACGTCGTGGAGATCGACGAGCAGGGCGACCAGACGTCCACCGCCTTCGCGTGGAACCTGCTGCTGGTGGCCGGCGACCCCGCACAGGGCGATCAGACCTACTTCTCCGGCTTCCCGGTCGAGAAGGTCTCCCCGATCTCCTGCCCGGACAACCTCGCCTTCGACTCGGTGGGCAACCTCTGGATCTCCACCGACGGCGCCCCCTCCGGCATCGGCTACAACGACGGCCTGTTCCGCGTCACCCTGGAGGGCGAGGCCCGCGGCCGCGTCGAGCAGTTCCTCTCCGTCCCGATCGACGCCGAGACCAGCGGCCCGATCATCCGCGACGAGGACCGCTCGGCCTTCGTCTCCGTGCAGCACCCGGGCGAGGACGGCGAGTTCGGCGCCCAGCGCTCCTACTTCCCGGACTACGACGGCCAGGGCCCGAAGCCCACGGTCGTGCAGGTGCTGCCCCAGCGCGGTTGACCCCGTGCTGATCTGGCCCTGATCTCGCACTGATCTGCCGCTGGTCCGGTGCTCCGCCGGGGCGGGGTCGGCGTCGCTGCGACGTCGGCCCCGCACCACGCCTGAACGGCCCCGCGCGCCCCGCGAGAACCCTCGCGTCGTGCGGGGCCCTCGTGGTGCCCGCGTGCGCTCGGGAACGGCGGCCGGCGGGGCCGCACCGGATCCGACGGCCCGCGCCCTGCCCGACAGCCCCGCGCCCGGCCCGTCGGCCGCCCTACCCCGCGGCCTCGCTGTGAGCCTGCTCACCGGATTCCGCCCTCGCCCGCGGCGCGCGGCCGGGGCGGAGACGAGTTTCTCTCGCACGCGCGCGCGAGGAGCCCGCCCGGCCGGAGAGGTGGCGGCGCGTTGGAGCCCTCAGTCCGCTTCGCTAGACTCCCCGCCATGACCCGCCGTGACGCCACCTCCCACGCACGTCCGGGGTGCTGACGGTGTCAGTGCTGTGGACCCTGCTGCTCCTCGCCGCGACCGTCGCCGTCACCCCGGTGCTGGACCGGCTGATGGGCCGCGCGGCCTGCTGGGTTCTCGCCGCCCTCTACCTGGCCGCCGCCGCGGCGCTGCTGCCCGCCGCCGCCGCCGTGATGGCGGGCGGGGCCGGTGACCCGGCCACCACCTTCGCCGTCCCGTGGGCGCCGCAGTGGGGCGTGGAGCTCGCGCTGCGGGCCGACGGGATCGGCATCGTCTTCTCGATGATCGCGCTGGTGATCGGCGCGGTGGTGCTCGCCTACTCGGCGCGATACCTCCCAGTGGGCCGCAATCTCAGCTTCTCCCTGGTGATGGCGCTGTTCACCCTGTCGATGGTGACCCTGGTGCTCGCCGACGACCTGGTGCTGCTGTTCATCGCCTGGGAGCTCACCTCGATCGCGTCGTTCCTGCTGATCGCCCGCTCGGGCGCGGCTGGGCAGGCCGCCTCGATGCGCACCCTGCTGATCACCTTCCTGGGTGGCCTGGCCCTGCTCAGCGCCGTCACGCTGATGGTGCTCCGCCTGGGCACCACCTCCCTCAGCGAGGTGCTGGCCGACGGGATCTGGCAGCAGGACCCGGCGTTCACCACGCTGGTCGCCCTCCTGGTCGCGGTCGCGGCGTGCACGAAGTCCGCCCAGTTCCCGTTCCACGTGTGGCTGCCGGATGCGATGGCCGCGATCACGCCGGTCTCCGCCTACCTGCACGCCGCCGCCGTGGTGAAGGCCGGCATCTTCCTGCTGCTGCGCTTCAGCCCCGCCTTCCACGACGTGCCCGCCTGGAACGTGCTGCTGATCGTGGCGGGCCTGATCACCGCGTTCGTGGGTGGGTTCCTGGCCCTGCAGCAGGGCGATCTGAAGAAGCTGATGGCCTATTCGACGGTGAGCCAGCTGGGCCTGATCGTCGCCCTCATCGGCGTGGGCACCGAGTACGCGATCCTCGCCGCCGTGCTGCACACCATCGCGCACGCCCTGTTCAAGTCCGGGCTGTTCATGATGGTGGGCGTGGTGGACCACGCCGTGCACACCCGCGAGCTGCGGCGCATGCCGGCGCTGTGGCGCACGATGCCCGGCTCCTTCGCGGTGACCGTGCTGGGCTGCATGTCGATGGCGGGCCTGCCGCCGATGCTCGGCTTCGTCTCCAAGGAGTCGCTGCTCACCGGCGCGCTCGAGACCGGCGGCCCTGCCTGGGCTCCCTGGGCGGTGGCGCTCGGCATCGCCGGCGCCAGCGTGCTGACTTTCGCCTACTGCGCGAAGATCGTGCTGGGCGCCTTCGTGGACGGTCGTGACGAGGAGCTCCTGGCCCGCGTGGACGGGGAGCGGGCGCCGTCGGCCCCCGGCGCGCATGACGCCACCGGCGCGCTGGTGCGCGCCGAGGACGTCCACGCCCCCGGCCTGCTGTTCCTGGGTCCGGCCGCGCTGCCGATCCTGGTGGGCCTGCCGCTCGCGCTGGTGGTGGGGGTGCTGGACGCCCCCGTCGGCCGCGCGATGGACGCCGCCCTGGGCGGCGAGTTCCACCCCCACCTGGCCTTCTGGCACGGGATCACCCCGGAGCTGGGCCTCACCGCCGCCATCATCGCGCTGGGCACCCTGATCGCGCTGGCGCGGGAGCGGGTGCTGCCCGCCCTGGAGGCGCGGCCCTTCCCCGTGGACGGCGCCCGCGTGCTCACGGCGGTGGACCGCCTTGCCGAGCGCGTCGCGGCGGTGCTGGTGCGCCCCATCGCCTCCGACGACCCGATGCGCCACCTGGGCGCGATCCTGCTGGCCTTCGCCGCGGTGGTGCTGGGCTCCCTCGCTGTGCTGTGGGGGGACCTCGCGCCGCTGCAGCAGGGCATGAACCGCGGCATCGACGTGATCCTGCTGGTGCTGGTCACCGTCGCCGTGATCGTGGTGTGCACGCGGCGGGACCGGCTGGGTGCGGCGGTGGCGCTCTCCGCGGTGGGCATCCTCGCCACCGTGCAGATCCTGGCGCTGGGCGCCCCGGACGTCGCCCTCACCCAGCTGCTGGTGGAGTCGCTGACGATCATCGTGATCATGCTGGTGCTGCAGCGGCTGCCGCAGCGCTTCGAGGCCCCGGAGCGGGACGGCGCCCCGCGCCGCTCCCGCCGGCTGGGCGCGCTGCTGGTCGCGGTCCCGGTGGGTCTGGCCGCCGGCGCCGGCGTGTTCGCGTTCATGGGCCGGCGCGGCCGCAGCGAGGTCGCCGAGTACTACATCGACAATGCCGAGGAGATCACCGGCGGCCACAACATCGTCAATGTGATCCTGGTGGAGTTCCGTGCGCTGGACACGCTCGGCGAGCTCTCCGTGCTGGGCATGGCGGGCGTGGCGATCGTGGCCGTGCTCTCCAGCGTGCGTCACATGTTCATCGACCCCGCCCGCGCCGACGAGCAGGTCGAGGCCCCGCAACTGCGCGAGGAGGGCACCTCCGCGCACCGGGCCATCTCCTCGGCCTGGGGCAACGCCGCCGCGCTGCAGCTGATGGTGCGCGTGGTGGGCCCGGTCCTCGCGCTGCTGTCGCTGATGCTGTTCCTGCGCGGCCACAACGCCCCCGGCGGCGGCTTCATCGCCGCCCTGGTGGGCTCCGCGATCGTGGCGCTGCTGTACCTGTCCACCTCGCGGGACCGCCAGATCGGCCCGCCGCGCCTGCCGCTGCTGCTGATCGGCGGGGGCGTGCTGGTGGCGCTCGGCTCCGGCGTGCTGGGCTTCCTCCACGAGGGCTTCCTCGAGCCGCTGCACGGCTACCTGCTGGGCCAGCACGTCTCCACCTCGATGATCTTCGACCTGGGCGTGTACCTGGCCGTGCTGGGCCTGGTGATGGTGGCCGTGAACCTGCTGGGGGCCGGCGCTACCACGGGTGAGAAGTCCGGCGAGGGCACCCGTGAGCGCACCGACGAGGCGGTGGAGGGCGAGCTTCCCGGCCCGCTGGACACCACCCGCGGCGAGCCCGCGCGCCGCCGACGCGTCGGGGTGGGCACCGCGCATCTGACCGCCGGAACGAAGCCGAGGGAGGCCGGACGCCGATGATCCTCGCCCTGACCGTGGCCGTGCTCGTGACCGGCGGTGTGTACCTGCTGCTGCAGCGCAGCATGGTGCGCGCCGTGTTCGGGATGACCCTGATCAGCCACGCCGCGAACTTCGCCCTGCTGGCCACCGGCGTGCCCGGCTGGCGGGCCGAGCCGCTCACCGACCTCTCCTCCCGCGCCGAGATGGCCGATCCGCTGCCCCAGGCGTTCGTGCTCACCGCGATCGTGATCACGATGGCGGTCACGATCTTCATGCTCGCCCTCGCGGTGATCGGCCGGGACGACGACATGACCGCCTATCCCGACACCGGGGAGACCCACGACTGATGATCCCCGCCGTGAACCCCGCCCTGCTGCCGCTGTTCGTGGTGGTGCCCCTGCTGGGCGCCGCCGCGCTGGTGGTGGTGCGTCGCCGCCCCGTGGACGTCGCGGTGATGGTGGGCGCCCCGCTGCTGGTGGCGCTCGGCGCGCTGTGGCTGCTGGCCTTCCACCGCACCGTGCCGGTGCTCTCCCACGCCGTCGGCGGCTTCTCCGACGTGCTGGCGATCCCCTTCGTCTCCGACACCCTCAGCGCCGTGATGCTGCTGGTGACGGCGCTGTCCACGCTCGCCGCCAGCGTGTTCCTCGTGCTCACGGGGGAGGCGCGGTACCGTTTCGTGCCGCCGCTGGTGCTGCTGCTGAGCGCCGGCGTGAACGGCGCGCTGCTCACCGGCGACCTGTTCAACCTGTTCGTGTGGGTGGAGGTGATGCTGATGCCCTCCTACGCGCTGATCGCGCTGACGGGCACCTGGCGTCGCCTCGGCATCGGCCGACTGTTCGTGCTGGTCAACCTGCTCACCTCGACGGTGCTGCTGATCGGTGTGGGGTTCGTGTACGGCACCGCCGGCACGGTGAACCTCGCCGCGCTGGCCGGTGCCGGCGGCGAGGACCAGGTCACCGCCGCGGCCCTGGTCGTCGTGCTGCTGGCCCTGGCCGTCAAGGGCGGCATGGTGCCGGTGCATTCCTGGCTTCCGCGCGCCTACCCCGCGACGTCGGCCGGGATCATGGCGCTGTTCTCCGCCCTGCACACCAAGGTGGCGCTGTACGCGATCTACCGCATCGTCGCGGTCGCCTTCGGCGACGAGCTCCCGTTCCTCACCGTGTTCGCGGTGCTGGTGCTGGCCACGATCCTGGTGGGAGCGTTCTCCACCGCCGCGGCCACCCGGGTGCGCACCGCGATGGGCCATCAGATGGTCACCGGCGTGGGCCACATCCTGCTGGGCCTGGTGCTGCTCACCCAGCTCTCGGTGACCGCGGGCATCCTCTACCTGGTCCACCACGTGATCTCGATGTCCTCCCTGCTGCTCACCACCGGCGCGCTCGAGCACACCTACGGCTCGGGCCGCCTGGACCGCCTCAGCGGCCTGGCCCGGCGTGAGCCGTGGGTGATGGCCGTGATGGCGCTGGGCATGTTCAGCCTGGTGGGCCTGCCGCCCACCTCCGGCCTGTGGGGCAAGGTGGGCCTGCTGCAGGCCCCCTCCCAGCAGATCACCGGCGGGGACGCCGTGCTGGGCTGGGCGGCGCTGTGTGCGGTGGTGGTCGCCTCCGTGGGCTCGCTGCTGGGCCTGCAGCGGGTGTGGCGCAGATTGGCCTGGGGTGAGGACATGATCACCTACCGGCCGGACGATCCGACCACGGGCCGCGGCGAGGAGCAGCCGCTGCCCGACGAGGTGCGGGTGCCGCGGCGGCTGCTGGCCCCGGGCGCGGCCATGATCGCGCTGTCGATGGCGCTGTTCGCGGGGATCGGCGTCGTGCTGCCCAGCATCGACGTGGCCGCCACGGACCTGCTGGATGTCGAGGCCTACGTCGAGGCGGTGATCGGCTGATGCGCGCCTGGTACACGTTCACCTACGTGCTGTGGATGATCGGCGAGATCGTGAAGGGCTCCTTCGCGGTGACCGCCGGGGTGTACAGCCCGCGCACCCGCAGCTCGCCCGCGATCGTGGAGTACCCGCTGCGGGCCACCACGGACCTGGAGATCATCGCGATGGCCTCCTCGATCACGATCACCCCGGGCACGCTGGTGGTGGGCACCGCCCACGGCACCCTCGAGGAGGGCCCGAGCCTGTTCGTGCACGTGCTGTTCGCCGCGTCGCGCGAGCAGGTGGTCGAGGACCTGCGCGAGATGGAGCAGCGCCTGCTGCGCGCCTCCCGCGGGCCGGGCGGGGCCGAGGCGGCGCTGCTCCCGCGCCGGTCGCGCAGTGCGGTCGACGAGCGCTTCGCGGACGGGCGCGCCGTGCGTCGGATCCGCGCCGCGGGCCACCGCACGGGTCCCGGCGGGCACGCCGGGCCGGGCGGGTCCTCGCACGAGCAGTCCCGCGAGCAGGAGGAGGACGAGCGATGACCATCATCCTGTGGACCGCCTTGGTGCTGCTGGGCGCCGCGATCCTGGTGGGCCTCTTCCGGGTGGCCACCGCCCCGGATCCGGCGAGCCGCGCCGTGGTGGGCGATCTGGTGTTCTTCTCCGGCATCGGGGTGCTGGTGCTGATCGGCCTGGTGAACTCCTCCGCCGCGGCGGTGGACGCCGCGCTGATCGCGTCCGTGCTGGGGATCCTCGCCACCGTGGCCCTGGCCCGCATCCTCACGAAGGGGCGCCGATGAACCCCGTGCTCGACCTCGCCCTCACCGTGCTGATCGGCGTGCTGCTGATCGGCGGCGCGTTCTGGATGCTCACCGCCGCGCTGTCGATGTTCCACGCCCGTGATTCGTTCAGCCGCATCAACGTGCTCTCCCCGGCCACCGGCCTGGGTCTGCCGATGATCGTGATCGGCGCCTTCCTGCAGCACACCCGCACCAGCGGGCTGGACCCCGTCGTGCTGGTGAAGACGCTGCTCACCGTGCTGGCGCTGATCATCGTCTCCTCCATCGCCTCGAACGTGCTGGCGCGCGCCGCCTACCTCTCCGGCTCGCCCGTGGACCCGCGCACCGCCCCGCAGGACCTCGCCCGGGCGCCGGGCGAGGGGGAGCAGGAGCCGCACAGCGAGGAGCGCTGAGCGAGCAGGCTGCAGGGGCAACGGCCTGGCCCTCCCGCTGGTGCTGCTGGTGCCGCTGGGCGCGGCCACCTGGTGGGCCCTGTCCGGGATCGCGCGCCCGCCGCTGGCCGAGGCGGAGCCTGCCGACGCGGCGAACCGCCGGCTGCGCAGCGCGAACGTCGCGCGGGTCGCGCTCGGAGGGCTGCTGCTGCATCTGGGAACGATCGTGGGATCCCTGGCGAACACCTCGCGACTCTCCGGCACCTTCTCCGACGGTGACCGAGGGTGGTTCTCGATCAGCACGCCGTTCGCCGCCCTCTCGGGCACACTCGACGTGCTCTCGGCGGTGGCCGCGTGCGTGGGCTGTGCGCTGTGGGTGTTCACGGCCCTGACCGCCGTGCCCGCGCCGTCCCCTTCCCGCCCGCGTCGCAGTGCGGTCCCGTCGTGATCCTCAGCGTGACCCCGGAGGGCGGGAGCCCCGCCCGGCAGATCCACGATCAGATCAGCGGCCTGATCACCACGGGTCGGCTGGGCCGGGGCGAGCGCCTGCCCTCGGTCCGGCAGCTCGCCGCCGACCTCGCCGTCGCCCCTGGAACCGTGGCGAAGGCCTACCGCTCGCTGGAGGCGGACGGCCTCCTGGTGACCCGGGTGGGCTCGGGCACTCGGGTCAGCGACGAGGCGGCCCCGGTCTCCTCGGCCGTCGCGCAGGCGGCGCGCCATCTGGCGACCGCCGCGCGCGACGAGGGCCTCTCGCTCGAGGACGCGCTGCGGGTGCTGCGCAGTACGTGGTGAGGAAGACGCGGAGCCATGTCCTGCCGCCTCGGCAGGACAGGGCCCGCTCCGGCGACGTGCAGAGAATCGGCCGGCGGAGGATGGGCCCATGACCGTCGCGCCCGACCCCGTCAGCTCTCCGCGGGAGGGACGAGTCCATGATCCGGCCGCTGGATCCGGACGCACGACTCGACCTCCCGGGACCGCTCGCCTGCATAGGGTGGAGGCATGGTGACGACTCTCCCGTACGGCTCCTGGCCCTCGCCCCTGACCGCCGACCTCCTCGCGACCGGCGGCACCCGCCTGGGCTCGCCGCGCCTCGTCGGCCGGGAGGTGTGGTGGACCGAGGGCATCGCGACCGAAGGCGGCCGCCAGGCGATCGTCCGCACCGCGGGTCCCGTCGCGCTCCCGCCGGCCGAGGGCGCCGAGGGATCGGCCGCTGCGACCGACCGGGCCGACGGCGTCACCGCCGCCGACGCGGGCCCCGCCCCCGGGGTCGCCTCCGCCGCCGACGACTCGCAGCCGCCCGCCACGTCCGTGCCGGCCGACCGCGTCACCGTCCTGCCCGCCCCCTTCAATGCCCGTTCGCGCGTGCACGAGTACGGCGGAGCGAGCTGGACCGTGGTCCCCGCGCCGGGCCCGGACGGCCGGCCGCCGCTGGTCGTCTTCGTGAACTTCGCCGACCAGCGCGCCTACGCGCTGCGCGAGGGCGAGCGGCCCCGCCCGCTCACCCCCGTCGGCCCCGAGGTCGAGTCCGCGCACGGACCCTCGCTGCGCTGGGCGGACCCCACCGTCGTCACGCTCGCGAACGGCACGACCGAGGTGTGGTGGGTGTGCGAGGACCATACAGGCGGCGAGGAGGGTCCGCGCATCGACGCCGACGGCGCCCCGCACATCGAGCGCAGCATCGTCGCCGTGCCGCTGGACGGCTCCGCCGCGGAGGATCCCGCCGCCCTGCGCCGCATCACCCCCGCCTCCCGCTTCGTCGCCCACCCGCGCCTCAGCCCCGACGGCACGCACCTGGCCTGGATCAGCTGGGAGCACCCGCAGATGCCCTGGGACGGCACCGAGCTGCACGTCGCACCGCTGCTCGACGGCAGCACCGGGGAGGGCGAGATCATCGCCGGCGGCACCGACGTCTCGGTGCTCCAGCCCGAATGGCTCGACGACGAGCGCCTCCTGTACCTCTCCGACGTCACCGGCTGGTGGAACCCCTGGACGTGGTCGTCGGCCGACGGCGCCCGTCAGGTCCTCGAGCGCGAGGAGGAGTTCGCCGGGCCGATGTGGGCGCTCGGCACCACCTGGTACCAGGTGCTCGACGCCGACCGAGCCCTCGTCCAGCACGGCCGCGCCGCGACCTCGCTGTCCGTGCTGCGGATCAGCACCGGCGAGCTCGCCCCGCTGGACTGCCCGCTCACCGAGGTCGGCGGCATGCAGCGCCGCGAGGACGGGCTGCTCGTCCTCGCCGGCGCCTCGCCGACGGCGTTCGGCGCGATCCACCTCGCCGAGCTGCGGCTCGAGGAAGAGATCGCGCAGGCCGATCCGTCGGCCGACCCGTCCGACGCCGCGCCCGCGGCCGCCTCGACCGGCGGTGCTCCGGCGGCCGGACGAGCTCCGTCGGCCGCGCCGTCCCTCTCTGCGCTCACCCTGCTGCGCTCCTCCCGCGACGACGCCCCCGACCCCGGTCTCCTGCCGGAGGCGGAGAGCATCGAGGTGCCGCTGGCGGATGGCGGAGTGGTCCACGCGATCGTGCACCGTCCTCGGCAGGAAGGCCTCGCCGGGCGCGAGGGCGAGCTGCCGCCGTTCATCGCGCAGGTCCACGGCGGTCCCACCGCGCACGTCCCGCCGGTGCTCTCGCTGCCTGTCGCCTACTACACCTCCCGCGGGCTCGGCGTGGTGGTCGTGAACTACGGCGGCTCCAGCGGCTACGGCCGTGCCTACCGCGACCGGCTCAAGGGCCAGTGGGGCGTGGTCGACGTCGCCGACACCGTCGCGGTGATGGAGCACCTGGTCGCCGAGGGGATCGCCGACGGGGAGCGGCTCGCGATCGAGGGCGGCAGCGCCGGCGGCTGGACCACGCTGGCGTGCCTGACCCGCACGGACGCCTTCGCGGCCGGGGTCTCCAGCTTCGGCGTCGCCGAGCTCGAGCAGTTCCGCCTGGACACCCACGACTTCGAGTCCCGCTACATCGACGGGCTCGTCGGCCCCTATCCCGAGCGGCGGGACCTGTACGTCGAGCGCGCCCCGCTCAGCCACGTCGACGAGCTCGAGGTGCCGGTGCTGCTGCTGCAGGGCGACGAGGACCGGATCGTCCCGCCCAGCCAGTCCGAGGCCTTCCGCGACGCGCTTGCCGCCAAGGGCATCCCGCACGCGTATCTGCTGTTCGAGGGCGAGCAGCACGGTTTCCGGAAGGCGGAGACGATCGTGACGGCGATCGAGTCGTCGCTGTCCTTCTACGGGCAGGTGCTGGGCTTCAGCCCCGCCTGCGTGCCCGTGCTCGCGCTGGAGAGGAACTGAGGGTTCGGTGACCGCGAACCGGGGGCGGGGGAGACGATGACGGATCCGAGCACGAGCGGCGACGGGCACCAGGCCTACGAGCCGGGAGCTCCCCCGCCAGGGCCGGGAGCGTCGGGCGCCCAGGGGCCGGGACCGGGCTGGCCGGGGCCGGTCGGCCCGGAAGCCCAAGGCCACCGGGCCTACGGGCCGGGAGCGGGCGGGTGGAGTCCGGGCGGTCCTGCACCGGTGCCTCCGCCCGGCAGCGAGTCGTGGCCGCCGCGCGGACCGGTCCCGCCCGCGCTGTCCGAACCTCCGGTCCGCACGGCGTACGCCCTGATCGCGGTGATGGCCGTGATGGTGCTCAGCGGCCTCGTGCGCCTGCTCCTGGAGCTGCTCATGGCGGGTCGGCCCCTCGAGACGTGGACCGGGCTGCTGGCCGACCCCGGCGGTCGGGCCACGTTCGGGGCCGTCGTTGCACTTCTGGCGCTCGGGAGCCTGGCCCTCTGGGTCGCGGCGCTGGTGCTGTCGATCATCGTGATCGTGCATGCCCGTCGCGGGAGCCGGCTCTGGATCGGCGGGGTGCTCGCCATCGCCCCGGTCCTGCTCGGTCTGCTCTTCGGCATCGATGTCTCCGGTGACCTGGACCGATTCCCCGACGGCGTCGTGCTCGTCGCCCAAATCCTCGAGATCCTCGGGGACCTGGTGGTGGCGGGGCTGAGGGCGGCTTCGATCGTCCTGCTGGCGCTCGGCCTGCGCGAGGTGCGGGCGGCCCAGCGGGGGAGCGGCCCCGTCGGCGGTCGCTGACCTGCGGAGCCGACGACGAGCCCGCGCCCCCGCACCCGGCGTGTGACGGTTGCCACACGACAGGGCTGGGGATAGGTTGGTCGGCGGCGCGCGAGGCTCCCGACCAGGGGGAGCGGAGCCTGCGTGCCTCCCGGTCCGAGCAGCGGAGACGGACGTGCGGCGTCATCGAGGACGCCCCCGGCCGCGCGACGGACCCGATGTGAAGGAGCCCCATGGAACAGCCCGGCACCGACCAGAACGGCACCGATCAGCCCCGCACCGATCAGCCCGGCATCACCCGTCGCGTCGGCCTCACCGCCGGGGCGCTCGCCGCCTGCACCGGAGCCGTCGGCCTCACCACCGCCGCCCACGCCATGGGCGATCCCGCGCCGCGCAAGGAGCGCCCCGAGAAGCAGGCCGCCGCCTCCGCTCCCGGATGGCGGCCCGGCGGACCCCACCCCCACCCCTGGAACCGGCGCGGCTCCTCGAAGACGCTCGAGGAGGTCGGGCCCGCCGACGTCGGCCTGGACGCCGACGTGCTCACCCAGCTGCCCGGCATCCTCCGCGCCGGCCTCGACAACGACCCGCCCCGCTTCTCCGGCGCCACGCTCCTGGTCGCCTCGCAGCGCGGCATCGCCTACGAGCACGCCGACGGGTACGCGCTGCGCTGGCAGGACGCGAGCACCGAGCTGCCCGAGGCGGAGCGGATCCCGACGCGCACCGACACGATCTACGACCTCGCCTCGATCTCGAAGATCTTCACCGCCACCGCCGTCATGCAGCACGTCGAGGCGGGGCTGCTGTCGCTCGAGGACCGCGTCGCCGACCACCTCCCGCGCTTCGCCGAGAACGGGAAGGGCGAGGTCACGGTCCAGCACCTGCTCACCCATGTCGGCGGACTGCCCGCCTTCATCAACCTCTACTCCGCCTTCCCGGACATCCCCTCGCGGATCGACGCGGTGCTCACCGTCGCGCCGAGCACCCCGCCCGGCACGAAGTACGTCTACTCCGACCTGGGCCTGATCACGCTCGGGCTCATCATCGAGAAGCTCTCCGGGACGAGCCTCGACGCGTACGTGCGCGAGCACATCACCGGCCCGCTCGGGATGGACGAGACGATGTACAACCCGCCCGCGGAGCTGAAGGACCGCATCGCCGCGACCGAGTACGTGGAGTACTACGGCAGGCTCGTCCACGGGCACGTCCACGACGAGAACGCCTACTCCCTCGGCGGCGTCGCCGGGCATGCCGGGGTGTTCTCCACCGCCCGCGACCTCGCCGTGTTCGCGCAGATGTTCCTGCACGGCGGGATCTACGGCGGGGCCCGCATCCTCCAGCCCGACACCGTCGAGTCGATGTTCACCGACCGCATCGCCGGGATCACCGGCGTCGGCGGCGCGCGGCGCGGCCTCGGCCCCGAGCTCGAGGCCTGGTTCTACCACGCAGGCCTGACCAGCCCGTACAGCGGCGTGCACACCGGTTTCACCGGCACCTCGCTGGTCATCGACCCGCTCACCGAGACGGTCGTGGTGCTGCTGACGAACTCGGTGCACCCCACCCGCGAGTGGTCCACCACCTCGGTCACCCGTCGCGAGGTCTCCACCTGCGTGGCCCATGCGCTCGGGATCGTCCCCGAGAGCGTGCGGACCGGCTGGCGCGCCGGGGACCGTGACGCCGCCACGGCGACCCTGGAGATCTCCGCGGACCTGCCCGGCCGCGAGCCGGTGCTCGAGGCGGAGCTGTTCGCGCACCTCGAGACCGCCTACGACCTGCTGGTCCTCGAGGTCTCGGCCGACGGGGGAGAGAGATGGACGCCCCTGCCGGGCCGCCTCACCGCCCGCCACCAGGAGCCGGTCGAGATCCCCGACGGGACGATCACCGGCTGGGGCCGGCGCGTGGCATGGACGGGGACGTTCCCGCTGGTGGACACGTCGGGTCCGCTCTCGGGCGAGGTGCAGGTGCGGCTCGCCCTGACCACCGACGGCTCCACACGCGGCCTCGGCGCCTGGGTGGGGCGGCTGCGGGTCCTGGACCGGAGACAGGTGCTCGTGGACACCGATCGGCCCGAGGACCGGGACGCCGTCGTCGCCGACGGGTGGTCGCTGCCCGGGTGAGCCCGGCGGCGCCGGGCCGACGGCCTCGGGGCGAGGCCGTCGGGTCCGCGCCCGAGGTCGTCACGCACTGAGTCGTCGCGCCCGGAGCCGTGGCGCCCGGAGCCCTCGGGGTCGGCACCCCGGCCGGCCGTCGGCCGCTCAGGCGCCGAGCGCGGCCTCGATGTCGTCGGCGATCTCGTCGGGGGTGGTCTGCGGCGACCAGCGACGCAGCACCTGCCCGTCGCGGTCCAGCAGGAACTTGCCGAAGTTCCACTCGATGTCGCCGGCGGGGATCTTCAGCCCGCCCTCGAGCTCGTGCTCGCCGGTCAGCCACTGGTACAGCGGGTGCGCGCCCTCGCCGTTGACCTCGATCTTCGAGAACATCGGGAAGGTGACGCCGTAGTTGACCTGGCAGAACTCGGAGATCTCGTCGTCGGTGCCGGGCTCCTGGTTGTTGAACTGGTCGCAGGGGAAGCCCAGCACGGTGAGCCCGCGGTCGGCGAAGCGCTCGTGGAGGGCCTGCAGCCCCTCGTACTGCGGGGTGAGCCCGCACTTGCTGGCGGTGTTGACCACGAGCACGACCGAGCCGAGATGCTCGCCGAGGTCCTGCTCGGTGCCGGAGAGGGTGGTGGCGGTGAAGTCTGCGAGAGTCGTCATGCCTCCATTGTGGGTGCCGCGGCTGGGCGGAGGTCGAGGGCGGGGCTTCCCCGGCGCAGGGACGGGCCCGCACTCCACCTGGTGCCCGGCCCCTCGACGGTGACCGCTACTCCACACCGCCCTCCCCACCAGGTGCCCGCTCCCTCGACTCCGACCGTTCCTCCACACCGCCCCGCCGTCCCCATTTCCCGTCTCTGCCTGGTGATCTGCCGCGGGCGCCGGAAGCATGGAGGCATGACGAGCGCACCGTGGTTCCCGGGTTCCTCGGGGGAGGACACCCCCGAGGAGACCCTCGCCGCGCTGCGCCGCACCGACCCCGTCGGCCTCGCCCAGCACCTCGGAGACCTGGCGTTCCTCCTTCAGGGGCTCGCCGGCGACCCCGCCGAGCTGTTCGCGACCGAAGGCAGGCCCCGTCGCGAGTTCTCCGACCTGCTCGGCGCGATCCAGGCCTCCCGCGGGGCGCTCGATTCCCTCGAGGCCCGCGCATTGATCGCGCTGCAGGACACCACGCGCCGCGAACGCTGGGAGCAGGCGCGGGCCGACGTCGCCCACGAGGACGCCGCCACCCCCTCGCGCAGCCGCATCGAGCAGGAGGCCGACGGCTCCACCGTCACCGACATCTCCCTGATCACCCGCCGCTCCCCGCACACGGCCGGCCGCACCCTCGCCTCCGCCCGCCGCCTCGTCGAGACCCTCCCGCAGATCATGTCGGCGCTGGCCGCGGGCCGGATCGCCGGGGACTCCGCCTACGCCGTCGCGGGCGCCTCGGCCGTGCTGGACCCCGACCTCGCCCGCGAGGTCGACAGGATCCTCGGCGAGCGGCTGCCCGAGCTCGACGGCGCCGGCACTCGCAGGTGGCGGGACGCGGTCGCGACCGTCGCCGGGGAGCTAGACCCGGAGGGGGCGGCGCTGCGCCACCGCCGGGCGCGCAGGGACCGCCACGTCACGATGACCCCCGGTCAGCACGGGATGGCGACCCTCACGGCGCGGCTCTCCGCTCTCGACGCCCAGCAGATCCACCGCCGCCTCAGCCGCGAGGCGGAGCGTCGCCGCGCCGCCGGGGACCGCAGCGGCCACTCCGCCGTGATGGCGGACGCGCTGGTCGATGCGTTGCTGCGCCCCGAGGAGGGGGCGCCGCCGGTCACGCTCGAGGTCGGCGTGATCATCACCGACCGTGCCCTGTTCTCTCCGGACGCGGGCGACGTCGCCCACCTCGAGGGCTACGGCGCCGTGCCGGCTGAGGCGGTGCGCGAGCAGCTCCTGGCCTGCACGACCCCGCCCGCTGCGGGGGAGCGCGATCCCTTCGGCCCCGACGGCGAGGACGTGCGGGCGACGCTGCGACGTCTCTACGCCCATCCCACGGCCGACGAGCTCGTCGCGATGGACGCCGCCTCGCGGCCCTTCCCTCCCGCGATGCGACGCTTCCTCAGCCGGCGCGACACCACCTGCCGTGGACCGTTCTGCAATGCGCAGATCCGCCAGTACGACCACATCGTCCCCGTCTCCAGCGGAGGCCCCACCAGCCTCGACAACGGACAGGGGCTCTGCGCCCACTGCAATAAGAAGGAGCAGCTCGCCGCCCAAGTCGAACGGGTCGAGAACCCTGCCCTGCCCGGGCACCGGGTGCGCTGGACCGGGCACTCCGGTGCGGCGCGGGAGACCGGGCCGACGCCGCTGCGGGGGCCATCGGGTCGGAGCGGATCCTCGGGACGAGGCGGGGTGTCGGGCCGGGAGGGCTCGTCGGGGCCGGACGGCACCTCGGGGCTGGAGGGCCTGTCGGGGCCCGATGTCACATCGGGGTTGGAGGGCCTGTCGGGACGAGCTGAGTCGTCGGACCAGGGCGCACCCCGGTATCGTGCTGCCGTTAAGCGCCTGCGCGGTGACGATGAAGAGATCTTGTCCCTTGACGAGCTGCAGCGGCGGAGGCGTCAGATCGAGAGGCTGGAGACGCAGTTGAGGGTCGGTCCGCGGCCGTCGGTGGTGCGCAGCGCTGACAACCAGGGCGAGGAGACGATTCGCGCGGCCGATCTCCGGCGCGGAGACTGCATCGTCGATGCGGGACCTCGAATCGTTGTACGCGCGGAGCCGGGGGACAGGCCAGGTCTCGACCCATACGTCATGGTGACCTATCACGATGGGCTGGAATATCCGTACAGCTGTGAGTACAGGTTCAACTTCGGGCGAGAAGAGGACATCATGGGCTAATGCTGGCTACGCCCGTCGCGGCTGTGTGGTTTCGTGAGTCCTCTGTCGAGGACCTGAGCCGCGTGACCGTCCGACCGAGGCCTCTGCGCAGCTTGTCAGGGCCCTACGCCATCGACCGACCTGGAGCAGCGAGCCCTGAGGTCAGCCAGGCCGTCAACGACCTGCTGCTGGCGGCTAGCACCGACTCGCTGTCCACGTGCGACCTCTGCGGGGAATCGGCCGAGGGACGCCTCTCGTTCGGTGTCACCCGCTGCCCGGCGCATCAGTGACCGGTCCTCGGAGCGCGGGCCCGTCCGCCGGGGTGGGTATCGTGGAGAACGAATTGACGACCCGCCGCTAGGTTCAACTGGCCTGCAGTCGGAGCCGGCGCATGCTTGCCCACTGGGCACGAGGGCTGTACGTTATGAAACGAAAGCGTTTCGTATCGGAGAATGAGAGTGGTTCATGGCCATGGCGGAGGGATCAGGTGGACTCGGAGGATCGTCAGGTCGCCCTGTCAACGCTGAACTGACCCCGGCGATCATGGAGGCGGTGCTGTCTCTGCTCGCGGAAGAGGGCTACGCCCGGCTGACCACCGCTGCGGTCGCAAAGCGGGCCGGGGTGTCCACAGCGACGCTCTATCGCCGCTGGCCCTCCAAGCGGGAGCTCCTGCTGGCCGCGGCAGGTCAGATCGGCGAGGCCGAGGCGACCGACGTCGACACCGGCACAGTGGAGGGAGACCTGCGCGCGCTGCTGGCCCATAAGCGTGCTGTGCTCTCCAGCAGGATCGGGGCGACGCTCGTTGCGCTCGTCGGTGAGTCGGCGCATGACCGAGAGCTCGCCGCGATCGTGCGCACCAGCATCCTCGAACCGACACGCGAGCACCTGGAGGCGATCTTCGACCGTGCTGCCGCACGGGGCGAGGCCGTGGGAGCCGATGCCGTCTCCGCGGCGCACCTGGTCGTGGGGACGGTCCTGGCCCGCGTCGCGTTCGCAGACGGCGGAGGCCGCGACGACCTTCTGCCGGGCAGCGACGTGACACTCCTGGTCCAGGCCATCGCCGGTGACACTGCCCAGCCGGGTCCCGGCGGAAGGGCACAGAGGCGATGACAATGGAACAGACCGTCGTGATGACCGGAGCGAGCCGCGGGATCGGCCGAACGGCGGCCCGCCACCTCGCCAGCCGGCCAGGGATGCATCTGGTGCTGCTGAGCCGTACAACGCCACAGGCACTGGTCGACGAGCTGCGGGCAGCCGGCGGGTCGGTGACTGTCATCCGCGCCGACCTGTCCTCTCTGCGCAGCGTGAGCGAGGCGGCTGACGAGGTGGTGGAGCTGGTGCTGTCCGGCCGCCTGCCACCGATCGGAGCGCTGGTCTGCAACGCTGGCGTGCAGCACGCGAACGCGCTGAGCCGGACCGTCGACGAGTTCGAGGCGACGGTCGCGGTCAACGTCCTGGCGAACCACGTCCTGCTGCGGAAGCTTCAGGACCACCTGGAGTTCGGCGCACGGATCGTGGTCACCGTCAGCGACACGCACTTCGGCGACCTGAGGCACAACCTCGGCATGGTGCCGGGCCCGCAGTGGCGTCCGGTCGAGACGCTGGCCCGAGTCGCCGCTTTCCCCACACCGAGCAGTAGTTCGGCGGGGCGCACCGCCTACTCGACCAGCAAGCTCGCCGCGATCTACCTCGTCCACGAGTACGCACGCCGACTCCCGGCAGGATTGACGATCACCTCGTTCAACCCGGGGTTCGTGCCCGGCACCGACCTCGCCCGTGACGCCGATGCCGTCTCCCGGTTCGCCATGCGACGGATCATGCCCCTGCTTTCGCTCACCCCGCTGGCGACATCGCCCGACCGGGCAGGGCGATTCCTGGCCGACGCGGTACTCGGCACCGCCTCGGCCCCGTCTGGCGCGTACATCGACCGTGACCGAGTGGCTGCATCGTCACCGGAGTCTTATGACCGCCAGCGCGAGCGCGAAGCCTGGGAGGCGGTCGAAGCGCTCACAGCCCGGTTCCTCCCCTCTGCTGCTGACCCGAATCCAGGAAGGGAGAACCGATGAGAACGATCGTCATCACCGGAGCCAGTGACGGTATCGGCGCGGCAGCCAGCCGACAACTCGCGGGGACGGGCGCACGGCTGATCCTCGTGGGTCGCTCGGCCGAGAAGACCCGCGCGGTCGCCGCCGCCACCGGTGCCGAGCACTATGTCGCCGACTTCGCCAAGCTCGGCGACGTGCGCCGCCTCGCCGACGAGCTGAACGACACATGCGATCGGATCGACGTGCTGGCGAACAACGCCGGGGGCATGTTCTCCGGACCGACAGCCACCCAGGACGGCTTCGAGAAGACCTTCCAGGTCAATCATCTCGCCCCTTACCTCCTCACGCACCTGCTGATCGACAAGTTGATCGACAGCCGCTCGGTCGTGGTCAACACCTCCAGCATCGGCGCGAGACTGTTCGGCCACATTGACGTCGAGGACCTGAACAACTGGGAGGGGTTCTCACCAAACAAGGCCTATGGCGACGCCAAGCTCGCCAACATCCTGTTCACCAAGGAGCTGCACGAGCGCTTCCACGGCCGGGGCCTCTCCTCAGTCGCATTCCATCCTGGCAATGTCGCGACGAACTTCGCCTCGGACACAGACAGCTACTTCCAACGCGTCTACCACGGCGCGCTCAGGGCGTTCCTGATCTCCCCAGAACAGGGAGGAGCGCGCCTGCGGCACTTCATCGAGGGTCAACCGGGCCGGGCGTGGACATCGGGGGAGTACTACGGTACACCGGGCCGGGTCGGCCGCACGAACAGGCAGGCCTACGACGCCGGTATCGCGGCTGAACACTGGCGGCGAAGCGCGGCCATGCTCGATGTCAGCTGGTGACGGGAACACCCATGACGATCACCACCGGTGAGCGCCAGCGACGCCGCGAGCACGTCGACGCCGTGCGCGCCAATGTGCCCTCGAGAGCCAGCACGTCATGCCCGCCACGCACGATGACCAAGGGGACTACGTGGCCGGGGACATCGACCTCGACGTGCTCGGTGATCGTGTCCGTGCCCGGAGCACGCCGGGAAACCCGCGCGCCATGAGGTGCGGGGCTCGGTGGCGGCAAATAAACGGAAAAGTTGCGTTGCGCAACCCAATCTCTCGATCGGACTATTCGTCATCGGGGACGATGACGGATGTCGGTGGGGTTCCATCGTCGGGGGCTCGAGGAATGTCGGCAAAAAAGTGTGCCGCCGCCGCAACGGGCCAGGTCCATTGGCTGAGCGAGCCGCTGCCCGTTCGGATATCTCGGAATCGGTGACAGAGCCTCGCGGCGTTGGGGAAGTCGTTCTCGATTCGTGAATCGTCAAGCTTGAAGGTGGATGTGGCCTGTCCCATCTTGCCCTGGTTCTGCAAGTGCGACGTCGATCGTGCCGACGCGGGTGTCGAGGTCGCGATGGCGGTAGCCGTTGCGCTGCGCAGAACGACCAGCGCTGGGCCGGCCGTACTCCGCGCCGGCAACAGCGTCCGCGTCCGCGGAGAGCAGGGTGTTGATCACGTCCTGAAGCAAGCTGCGCATCAGATCCGGGGACGCTTCGGCCAGAGCTTCACCGAGCAGGCCGGAAGGGTCGACAATGTGAGGAGCGGTCATCGTGATGACTCCGTTCGAGAGTGCTGTGAGAGGTTCACTCGAACGATCACACGGTGGCCGCGTCCTTGTCCGGGACGATCACAGGGCCACCGCGCTACACCACTATCGGGTACTTAACTTGGTCGCGGTGTCCACTTGAACCGCCTGTCTCACGTCGACTGCGCCACCGGAGAGCCTGTTCGTCGCTACGAGCATGACCATCCTGGGGCGATGCTGCACGTCGACGTGAAGAAGCTCGGCAACATCCCAGACGGGGGAGGCTGGCGCTACGTCGGCCGCCAGCAGGGCGAGAAGAACCGTGCCGCGACTCCTGACAAGCCCAGGAGCAAGTACCGGGACCCGTTGATGGGCAAGGCCTACGTCCACACCGTCATCGACGACCACTCCCGTGTCGCCTACGCCGAGATCCACGACGACGAAACAGCCCACACCGCCACCGCGGTCCTGGTGAGGGCTGTCGAGTGGTTCAACGCCCGCGGGGTGACCGTCGAGCGGGTTCTGTCGGACAACGGTGGCGCCTACCGCTCACACCTGTGGCGCGACACCTGCGCCGAGCTCGGTATCAGGCACAAGCGGACCAGGCCGTATCGGCCTCAGACCAACGGCAAGATCGAGAGATTCCACCGCACCCTGGCCGACGGCTGGGCCTACGCCCGCTGCTACACCTCCGAGACGGAGCGCCGCGGCGAACTCGACGGCTGGCTGCACTACTACAACCATCACCGGCCCCACACGGCCTGCGGCAACCCGCCGCCCTTCTCACGATTGACCAACATCTCCGGTCAGCACATCTAGAGCGTCACTCGACCCCTTCAGCAGCAAGAACCCTGGAGCGTCACTCGACCCCGCGGGCCGCAGGGACCCTGCAGCGTCACTCGACCCCGTCGGCCGCGAGGCGGAGCGCCGCCGATGCGGCGTCACCGAACTCCCCGGCCTCCTGCACGCAGCGGGCCAGCAGCCACCGTCGGGTCCGCCGACGATCCAGCCCCGCGAGGTCAGCCATCCGATCGGCGAACGCCTCCGGATCCGCGACCAGGCGCTCCCCGTCGTTGAGCATGTGCTGCAGCGCGTCGTAGTGCGGATCGCCGATGTACGGCTTCGGATCGATCATCAGCCACCGCTCCGGCCCGTCATGGGTGAGGATGTTGCCCGGGTTCAGGTCCGTGACCAGCAGGATCTGCTCCCCGTCCCAGTCCCGGGGCAGCGCGCGGAACAGACCGAGGCCGTGCTCGACGAGCCCCGACGGCAGCAGCGACGGGACGGCCTCGGCGTGCCGCCGGGCGGCGCTGTCGGCCCACCACGCGCACATGTCGGCGAGCGGCCGGAACGAGGACGGGGCGGGGGCGGTGGAGTCGGCGACCGGATCGTCGTCCGCACCGAGCAGCTCGTCGACCGGGACACGGAGCCGACGCAGCACCGCCGCGGCCACCTCGTCCCGCTCGGACCAGGTCAGGCAGCGCGCGAGCGGCACCCCGGGCCGCACGTGCTCCATCAGCAGAGCCGCCGTGTCACCCCGCCGCTCGCTGCGCAGCAGCTGCGCCGCCCCGAGCCCCTGCCACGCCCGCATCCCTGCCGCCTCGTCGCGGGACTCCTCATGCGCCCACGCCACCTTCAGCACCCGCTCGTCCCCGCCCGCGGTGCGCACGGGCGCGACCCAGGCGCTCGAACCGCCAGGTCGGAACGGCGGCAGCGCCCTCAGCTCCCACCGCTCCAGCACCTCGTCGACCAGCGCGGGAAGGCGGGCGAGCCACGCGCGCAGCGCCGGGTCCTGCGCCGCCCGAAGCCCTTCCGGGAGCGGATGTCCCGCGACCAGCGCAGCCGGTGAGCTCACGGGGCGAGCACCCGCTCGGCGCACTGCATGGCGGGCCGTTCGACGGCCGCAGGAGTCAGCGCGAGGCCACGAGCGGGGGAAGCGGTCACGGGATCTCCTCGATGAGCGTCGTCGACGCCCCGCAGACTACGGGAGAGGCTGGCCCGGCCGGCGGGACCGCGGTGCGCGCCGACAGGACAGCAGTGCGCGCCGACAGGACCGCAGTGCGCCGACGCGCCGCGGCACGGCCCGGCGGCACGTCCGCGGAGCCGTCGATCACCGGCGATGCAGGAGCCTGCACGGACGGCCGGGAGCACCGCGCACCAGTGGATACGATGCGCTGGTGAAACCGTTCGTGCAGATCGCCACCCGTCCCGAGGACGACGTCGCCGCCACCGAGCGCGCCGCCGTGCTCAACTTCACCGGCCTCCAGGAGCAGGACCTGCTCTGGGCGCGCCTGGACCGCGACCCCTTCCCTGACCTCGCGATGGACGACATCTCCGGCATCATCCTGTGCGGCAGCCCCTTCACCGTCTCCGACCCCGTCGACTCCAAGAGCGAGGCGCAGCTGCGGGCCGAGGCGGAGATCGACCGCGTCCTCGACCAGGTCATCGCCCACGACGTCCCCTTCCTCGGCGCCTGCTACGGCATCGGCACCCTCGGCAGCCACCAGGGCGCCCTCATCGATCGCACCCACGGCGAGCCGCTCGGCGCCGTCGAGGTCACCCTCACCGAGGCCGGTCGCGAGGACCCGCTGGTCCGCGCCGCGCAGCTGGAGGACACCTTCCTCGGGCTCGTCGGCCACAAGGAGGCAGTGCACACGCTGCCCCCGCACGCCACCGCGCTCGCGAGTGGACGCACCGCACCGGTGCAGATGTTCCGCGTCGGGACCAGGCAGTACGCCACCCAGTTCCACCCCGAGCTGGACGTCCCCTCGATCATCGAGCGGGCCCGCGCCTATCGCGACCACGGCTACTTCTCGCCCGACGAGATGGAGGGGATCTTCACCGAGCTGCGGCACGTCGAGGCCGATCAGCCGCCGCGGCTCCTGCGCGCCTTCGCGGAGCTGTTCGCGCGCTGACCCGACTCGCGCGCTGACCCGACTCGCGCGCTGACCCGACTCGCGCGCTGACCCGACTCGCGCGCTGACCCGACTCGCGCGCTGACCCGACTCGCGCGCTGACCCGACTCGCGCGCTGACCCGACTCGCGCGCTGACCCGACTCGCGCGCTGACCCGACTCGCGCGCTGACCCGACTCGCGCGCTGACCCGACTCGCGCGCTGACCCGACTCGCGCGCTGACCCGACTCGCGCGCTGACCCGACTCGCGCGCTGACCCGACTCGCGCGCTGACCCGACTCGCGCGCTGACCCGACTCGCGCGCTGACCCGACTCGCGCGCTGACCCGACTCGCGCGCTGACCCGACTCGCGCGCTGACCCGACTCGCGCGCTGACCCGACTCGCGCGCTGACCCGACTCGCGCGCTGACCCGACTCGCGCGCTGACCCGACTCGCGCGCTGACCCGACTCGCGCGCTGACCCGACTCGCGCGCTGTGCCGGCTCCCGTGCCGACCCGACTCGCACACTGACCCGACTCGCACACTGACCGGCTCACCCGCTGACCCCGCCGGGAGGCGGGAAGCGTTGTCCTTCCTCCGTTCCCGCCCGGCACGTCTCCCGCGGCGGCCTGGCCTGCTCCGGTAGCGTCCGGTGCGTGCCACGATTCACGCCTGAGCAGGTCCGCCGACGTCAGATCGTCGCGGGCTCCCTCGCGCTGCTGCTCGTGCTGGTCATCGGCGGATGCTCCGTCTCGGTGATCCGCGGCCTCGGCGGGGGCGGGCAGGAGGCGGCCAAGAGCGATCCGGCGCCCTTCACCGCGGACGACGCGGCGATGGAGGTCGCGGCGACCTCGGCCGACGCGGCCGCGCTCGAGAACCTGCCCGCGGAGACGACGCTCGCGCCCGACGAGGTGATGGGCATCGACGTCTCCGCCCACCAGGAGGAGATCGACTGGGCGGCGGTCGCCTCCGACGGGTACGGCTTCGCGTACATCAAGGCGACCGAGGGCGCGGGCTTCGTCGACTCCCGCTTCCAGGAGAACTGGGACGGCGCGCAGGCGGCCGGGGTGGTCCCCGGCGCCTACCACTACTTCACGCTCTGCTCCTCCGGTGCGGACCAGGCCGAGGACTTCCTCGCCGCGGCCCCGCCCGACGACTCGGCGCTGCCGCCCGCTCTCGACCTCGAGTTCGACGGTGCCTGCGAGGAGCGGCCCGGCGCGGTCGACGCGCAGGCCGAGGTCGACGCGTTCACGGCGATCGTCGAGAAGGCCTGGGGCCGTCGTCTGCTGATCTACTCCTCCTCGGAGTGGCGCGATCACTACGGCCTGCCGGTCACGGACTCACGCCCCGACTGGCTGTTCTCCGCGGGCAGCCGCCCCGTGCAGGGCGACTGGGCCGTGTGGCAGCTACGCTTCGACGGGGCGGTCTCCGGGATCTCCGGCGGCGTGGACATCGACGTGGCCCGCATCGAGGTGCTGCGCGAGCACGCCGAGATCCCCGAGGGCGAGGGCGCGATCAGCCACGAGGTCGACGAGGGCTGACTGCGCGGAGGGCTGACTGCCGGGCTCTCAGCCCTGCAGGTCGAGGCGGCCTCCGGCGAGCTCGCGGCCGTGGGCGGCGACGACGTCGTCCAGGACGAGGTTCCAGTGGTCCAGCAGACCCTGTCGCTCGGCGGCGCCGAGCAGGCGCTCCTGATGGATCTCGAGGATCGTGGCCCGGCCGAGGGACTCCGGGGCCTCCTGGAGCGTCACCTGGAACACCGTCTCGTGGTCCAGGGTGTCGGGGGTCCAGCGCAGGCGGACGCGTCGGCCGACATGGCAGCCGATCACCCGGCCGTGGACCCGGCCCCCGCGACGCACCGGGGCACCGACCATCTGGGGGACGGACTCGACGCCCAGCCACTGGGGGAGCCACTCGGCGAGCAGTCGCTGCCAGATCTCGGAGGGCGGGGCGGGAAGGGTGCGTCGGACGTCGAGCTCCCACCCGGCGTCGTGGGTGAGGCCGACGGGGGAGTGCCAGGTCTCGGTCTGCATGCTTCCACGGTAGGACCGGCCCCGGGGAGAACCCAGGGCGGGAGCTGGACTGTCCTCAGGTGTTCGCCCGGGCGTCGCCGGGGGGACACCGAACGGGGTGCGGGGAGCGACCGGGGACATCTGCTGCCGTGCTCGCGTGCTCCCGAGCAGTCGGTCGGGCGCGCGGTGCTCAGGCCGCCTCGACGGCCTTCCGCACGGACCCCGAGCTCGTGAGGTCGCCGCTGAACTGCTCGCCGTCGATGAGCACGGCCGGCGTGCCCGGCACGGCCTGCTGGGCCTCCGGCTCGACGACCTGCTCCAGCCAGGGCAGATAGGTGCCCTCGGCCTGGCAGTCGGAGATGTCGACCGACGTGGCCTCCTCGACGATGCCGATGAGCTCCTCATCGGGGAGCCCCGCGGAGCCGGGCTGCTGCGCGAAGAGGGCGGCCGACGCCGGATACCAGTTCGCGGGGTCCTCCGCGGCGGCGCAGAGCGCGGCATTGGCGGCGCGGCCCGAGTAGCCGGTAGGGGAGGAGGTCGCATCGAGCATCGGGCGGGGGTGCGCCCGCAGCGTGATCTCCCCGGCCTCGGCCATCTCCTGCAGGTCCGGTCCGTGGGTCGCGTCGAAGGTCTGGCAGTGCGGACACAGGAAGTCGAGGTAGACGTCGACCACGGGCCCGTCGTCGCTGGTGCTGAGCTCGAGATAGGGCTCGTCGGCCGCCGCCCCGGGCGGTGCCACGACCTCGCCGGAGCCGGTCGAGCCCTCCGCGCCTTCCGCCGAGCCTTCCTCGGTGGCGGTGCCGGTGCCGGGATCCGAGCCCTCGCGCAGGATCAGGTAGCCGGCGACACCGCCGAGCACCAGCACCAGGACGAGGCCCAGGCACGCGACGCCGCCGATGATGCCGAGCACGAGCGGGGTGCGAGAGCGCGCCTGGGACATGGAGGACCTCGCGGGGATCGGGGAGGGAGGGGCGTGCACGAGGGTAGCGGTCCTCGGGAAGGATGTCCGGACGACGGTGCATGCTGGAGGCATGAGCTCTCACGACTCCGCCCAGGCGCCCGACGCCCCCGCCGCATGGCGCACCCGCGCGGAGCGGCACGACGATGCCGCCGCGCTGCGCGACCTGCTCGTCGCCGGCTTCCCCACCTCCGAGGAGGCGGATCTCGTCGAGGCGCTCCGCGCCGACGGGGAGGCCTGGATCGAGGGGCTCTCCTGGATCGCGCACGCCGACGGGGACCCGCGACCGGTCGCGCAGGCGCTCCTGACCAGGGCGCACGTCGGCGGGGAGCCCGTGCTCGCGCTCGCCCCCTGCGCGACGCTGCCCGCGCAGCAGCGACGCGGCGCGGGCTCGGCCGCGATCCGCGCCGCGCTCGCTGCGGCGCGCGAGCAGGGCGAGAACCTCGTCGTGGTGCTGGGTCACGCCGAGTACTACCCCCGCTTCGGCTTCACCCCCGCCTCCGGGGTCGGGGTCACCGCCCCGTTCGACGTGCCCGACGAGGCCTTCCTCGCCCTCGCCCTGGCCCCCGAGCGTCCGACGCCGCGCGGGCAGATCGCCTACCCGCCCGCCTTCGGCGTGTGATGGACGGCCCCGCGGGAGCGGCCTGGCCGGCCGAGCCGACGGATAGTGCCACGGACAGCAGAGCGGAGGCGAGCAGCAGCTGATGGACGGCCTCTTCGGCGACGACTTCGACGAGCCCGGGCCCTCGCGCACGCCCTTCGCCACCCCGGCCCTGCCGGTGCGGAAGCTGCGCGAGCACCCCCTCGCCCCCGCGGACCAGGCGGCGTGGCCGGCGACCCTCGCCCCGATCCGCCAGGTGCTCCGCGACGGCCTCGAGCTCGGCCCGATCACGGTGCTGACCGGCGACAACGGCGCCGGGAAGTCCACCCTCGTGGAGGCGCTCGCCGGCGCCTACGGGCTGAACCCCGAGGGCGGCGGGACCGGGGCGATGCACGCCACCCGCCGCACCGAGTCGCCGCTGGTCGAGCATCTCCAGCTCGTGCGCGGCGCCGGCACCCCGCGCTCGGGCTTCTTCCTGCGCGCCGAGACGATGCACTCCCTGTTCACGTACTACGAGGAGATCGGCGTCGGCGGGATGATGCACGAGCGCAGCCACGGCGAGTCCTTCCTCGCGCTCGTCGAGGAGCGCTCGAGGATCCGCGGGCTGTGGCTGCTGGACGAGCCCGAGTCGGCGCTGTCCCTCAGCGGCTGCCTCGCCCTGCTCGACCTGCTGCAGGGCATCGCCGACGCCGGCTCGCAGATCGTGCTGTCCACCCACTCACCGGTTCTGGCCGCGCTGCCCGATGCCGACCTGTACGAGCTGGGCGAGTGGGGCCTGCGCCGGGCCGACTACGACGACCTCGACCTGGTCCGCACCTGGCGCAGCTTCCTCGAGGCGCCGGAGCGGTTCCTGCGCCATCCGGGGTGAGCCGCGGCATCGGTCTCAGGGCTGCAGGCGGTGCCGCTCCCAGGAGCCGGAGCCCGTGTCGTCGGCCGCACGCTCGTAGACGATCCGGTCGTGCACCCGGTGCGCTCGCCCCTGCCAGAACTCGATGCGCTGCGGATGGATCCGCAGCCCGCCCCAGAACTCCGGGCGCGGCACCTCGACCCCCTCGAAACGGGCCTCGACCTCGGCGTACTGCGCCTCGAGCTGCTCACGCGAGTCGATCGGGCGGGACTGGTGCGAGGCCCAGGCCCCGAGCTGGGAGCCGCGCGGACGCGTGGCCCAGTAGACGTCGGACTCGGCGGCCGGCACCTCCTCGACGCGTCCCTCGATCCGCACCTGTCGCTGCAGCGGATACCACGGCATGAGCAGAGCGGCCCGCGGCGTGGTCCGAAGCTCCTGGCCCTTGTCGGAGTCGAGATTCGTGAAGACCACGGCGCCGTCCGCGTCGAGGCCCTTCAGCAGCACGGTCCGGGAGCGAGGACGCGGCGTCCCGTCGGCACCGAGCGCGACGGTGGAGAGCACCACGGCGGTCGGATCCGAGATGTCGCCGCGCGACTCGCGCCGGGCGAAGGCGTCCCGCAGCCAGGCGTTGCACAGCTCGAGCGGGTCCGCGGGGGCGGCGTCCGCGAGGGATCCGGCGAGGTAGTCGAGTCGTTCGCCGGCGAGACGGTCCGAAGCGCTGGTCATGGCGCCGATCCTATGCCGCGGCACGGCGCGGTGCGCGGGCACCGCCGGATATCGCCCCGCATGCGCTGTCCACATCCGGGATCAGCCCGATGCGCCAGGCCCGGAGTCCGGACAGGCTCATCCGAGGTGGTCCGGGGGAAGGACCGCCGAAGGCGGACGCGCCGAGGTGGACGGGGCGTGCGAACCGGCCGGGATGCCGGGCCGGTTCGGGGACGAGGGCCGGGGTGGGTGTCGGCCCCGAGGGGCAGCCGCGAGCACGGATCCTCCAGGGCGCTCGAACACATCTGGGACCGCTGCTGATCGGAGTCCTCGCCGTCCGTCGCCGCACCCCGGCGCAGGCGGTCGGAGCGGCCGACGGAGCTGTGGCGGCGAACGATGCCGGAGCCGCCGGGAGCGCTGGTGCGGCCGATCGCATCGGTGCTCGGGAGCCCCGGGTCAGGCATGGAGCGCAGGGTCGCCGTCGGCGATCGCGCGGAGGGCGGCCAGGTGTGCGGAGAACGCTGCATGGCCGGCCCGGGTGAGCGAGACCCAGGTGAGTCGACGTGCGTCGTCGCGGGTGGGGGAGAGCTCCTTGCGGGTGGAGACCAGGCCGGCATCGCTCAGGAGCCGGAGGTTCTTCGAGAGGTGCGCGTCCTTCAGCTGCAGGGTGTCGCGCAGCACTGCGAACTCGACCTCGTCCACGCTGCGCAGCAGGCCGCAGACCCGCAGTCGCACCGGCGCGTGGATCAGCTCGTGGAACGCGGGCGCGGGAGCGGGAGCCTTCTCGGAGCGGGAAGGGGTGCCGTTCGTCGAGGCGCTGCTCATCATCGCTGTGCTGGGGAGTCGGGGGCGGTGATCTCGGAGCGCAGCACCGCGTCGTACCGGCGACCCAGCAGCACGGTCGCGACGAACCCGGCGGAGGCAGGGACCAGCGCCCACCACGGCGGCATCGAGGCGAGCTTCAGCGCGACTCCGGAGCCCATCAGCAGGGCCAGCACCGCGAGGATCAGCAGAAGCATGCGCCGGCTGCGCGGGCCTGCCGGTCGCGTCATGGAGATCCGGTAGCGGGACGAGTACGCCTGCACGAGGAACGGGAGCCAGATGATCACCAGCGCGATCGCCGTGAGCCCGGGGATCCCGGGCAGCGCCTGCGCGCTGATGGCTGCGGCCACCAGGGCGCCGAGCGTCACGTTGTACCACCACGGAGATTCCAGGCGCGAGGCGAGCTGGGCGGCGTCGGTGTCGAGGGAGTCCAGCACGGCGCGCGCCTCTCCCGCGGTGGGCGGCGGCGTGCCGGCATCCGGGCGGCTCGGCTGATCACTTTCCATATTGGAAAGCTTAGGAGTTGCTTCACGGAACGGCAAGTGATGTCGAGGGGCGACTCTGCTTCCAGTGGGCCGAGCCCTGCTCGGGGGCTTCTTCCCGGGCGGCGAGGCGGTCCAGGGGCGGGGGTCGGGCGGGTCGGCGGCGAGGGCGCCCTGGCGGGCCGCTGCAGCTCAGGCACCGCGGAGCACGCCGAACAGCGGGGCGAGCAGGCCCGGATGGGCGGGGCGCTCCCGATGGCGACCGGCCGGGGCGGGGTGGCGTGCCGGGCGACGGGAGCGTGCGGGGCGGCGGCGCGAGGGCGACCGATCGGGGTCGGCGGGCCCGCGCGCAGGGGCGGAGTGGTGCCTGGAGGTGAGCCCGGGGGCGGGCTCCGAGGGGGCCCGGAGCTCCAGCGTGCTCGGGTCGAGCCCCTGGGCGGCGGCGAGCGCCCGGCGCTCGCGCACGGCGTGCAGCGCGTCGACGTCGCCCCAGGCGCTGGGGAGGGGTCGGTAGGCGATGAGGTGGTCGGAGGTGGCTCGTGTGCGGCTGGTGGCGATGGTCGCGTTCTTCATGCCTCTACGATCCGTCGACGGGTGCGTCGGGCGCGTCCGCCCGGGCGGGCGTCGACGTCCACCCGGGGGAGGATCTTCGAGCGGGTGCGGTCCGACCCGCGGCGCGGCCGTGGGGTCCCGGCGGGCGGGTGGAGCGGGGGCGGGTGCGTGGGATCGCCGGTTCAGGCGGGTGCCGGCGCGGACTCCTCGATGCGGTCCCGCGCCGCGCGCAGGGCGGCGAGGATCTCCGCCTCGTGCGCGGGGCCGCACCCGCGGGTCCCGGTCCAGAAAGCTCGTGCCCGCCAGCAGCGCCCGGATCCCGATCGAGTAGAAGGTCCCCGACCGGTCGAGCACTCCGACTGGCTCGATCCGCTGTTCGAGGAGCGGCTGGCGATGCGCGAGGGCCAGATGCTGTTCCCGGACCGGCCGGGGCTCGGCATCACGCTGTCCGAGCGGTGCCGTGCGCTGACCTCGGACTCCGTCCTGCTCAGGGGCTGAGAGCAGGTATGGGTCGAGGTCGGTGCGGGCGGCGGAGCACCGGGGTGGCGCACAGGCCGAGGGCTCGTGGCTCGTGGGAGGGGGTGGCCCGTCGCTCGGCCCCTACGTCTCCCGAGCCTCCGCTCTGACCGCTGTCCGGCTCAGCGCACCAAGCGGATGTCCGGCAGGGCCGGCCACCGCGGATCCACGTGCCGGGCCCCGTCGGGCGCGAAGCCGAGCTTCGCGTAGAAGCGCTGTGCGCGGCGGTTGTCCTCGGCGACCCACAGGCTCGCCGGCTCCTCGCCGATCAGCGCTGTGACCAGGGCGCGTGCCATGCCCGTACCGTGCCACTCCGGCAGCACGTAGAGCACCGACAGCTCCCGGTCCCGCACCGGCTGCGGATCGCGGGGCGGCCAGGAGGTGGCGAGGCCGACGGGGATGCCGTCCCCGTCGCGGCCCACCCGGAAGATGCCCTCGTCGGCCTCCGGCGTGCCCGGGGTCAGCCAGCGGGTCCAGTGCTCGAGGCGCCGCGCGATCGCGGGCTCGCCGAACCACTCCTCGCCGTGCAGCGCGTGCCCGTAGGCGACCTCCCAGCCGCGCACGTGGACCCGGGCGAGGCCCGGGACGTCGGCCAGGGTCGGGACGTCGATCGTGAAGCCGGAGGCCGGGTCCGGCGCGGGATCGGGAGCGGCCGACGCGGCGGGTCGGAGCGAGCACATGGGGGCGAGGCTACATTCCGCCCGCGCGCCGTGGCCCGGGACGCCTGCGGGCACGGGGACGACAGGGCACCCCGCCCTGTGCGATGCTGATGGGCACCATAAGTAATGCTTCGGTCTGTCATGGCGTCGGAGCGGACGACGAAAGGTGCACCATGTCGCTCTTCCTCCTCGAGATCGAGCCCGCCGCCACCACTCGCGAGGGCAGCCAGGCCGTGCTCGATGCCCTGCGCGCCGCAGCGGGTGACACGGCCCCGGCGGAGCTGATCGAGTCCCAGGTCGCCGCGGACCACTCCCGCCTGTTCACGATCCTCGAGGCGGACGACGCCGAAGGGGCCGGGACGGTCGTCGCCGAGCTGCGCGAGGTCGTCGGCGCCGTGCACGGTCCCGACGAGGTGCGCCTGGTCGGCGCCGAGCTCGAGGAGATCAAGGCCCTGCGCCGCGGCGCCGGCTACCTGGTGGAGTGGGACATCCCCGCCGAGATCACGATGGACCAGTACCTCGCCCGCAAGAAGGCCAACGCCCCGAAGTACGCCGAGGTCCCCGAGACCAGCTTCCTGCGCACCTACGTGCGCGAGGACACCGCCAAGTGCCTCTGCTTCTACGACGCTCCCGACGAGGACGCCGTGGTGCGCGCTCGCGAGGCGGTCTCCACCCCCATCGACCGCATCTGGGCGCTCGGCGCGATCGAGCTCGACACCACGGGCGCCTGATGACCGCCACCTCCGAGCGTGCCCCCGCGCCCGCGGCCGGCACGGATCCCGCGACCCGCGACGGGCTCGGCCTCGCCGTGCTGCCCGCGGCGACGGCGCCCGTGCTCGCCCGCGTCGCCGAGCGGGCCGGGGAGGTCGACCGGGCCGAGGCGGACCTCTGGGACGAGCTCGCCGCGCTCGGGGAGCTCGACCTCCTCGCCGCACCGCTGCCCCAGGCCGCGGAGCTCACCCATGCCCTCGCCCGGCGCTGCACCGCGAGCGCCTTCGCGCTGTGGGGCCACCGCTCCGCGATCGCGTACCACGAGGCGACCGGCACCCCGCTGCCGGACGGCGCCGCGTCCGGCGTCGTGGCCCTCGCCTCCGGCATGGCCCCCGCCTTCAAGGAGGAGGCCGGCCTCTGCGAGATCCCGCTGCTCGCGACCGACTCCCCGGACGGCGGGGTCGCCGTCTCCGGCGTGCTGCCGTGGTGCTCGAACCTGCGACCGAGAGGCTGGGTCGTCACGCCCGTGCGCTGGGAGGACGGCCGACGCGCCGTCGTGCGCCACCGGCGCGACGCCGACGGGGTGCGGGTCAAGGAGCTCACCGGCCTCACCGCCCTGGACGCCACCGCCTCCGGCGTGCTGCTGCTGGACGAGGTGCGCATCCCTGCACAGGACGTCCTCACCCGCGATCTGCCCGCCTTCCGCGACGACGTCCGCGCCACGTTCCTGCAGATCCAGACCGCCATGTGCCTCGGCCTCGCCGGGGCGGCCCTGGATGCGGCCGAGGCGGGGGCCGACGACGTGGCCCGCGAGGTCCTCGCCGAGGAGCTCTCCGCGGCGGCCGAGGACTGGCAGCACCTGCGCGGAGCACTCGCCGCGGGCGTGCGCGCGGCCTCCGCGGTGCGTGCGGGCGGCGCAGGCGGCCCCTCGGACGCCGCGTCGTCGGATGCGCCTCCGTCGGGGGCGTCTCCGTCGGGTCCGTCTGTAGCGGGCGGGTCTCCGGCGGGTGCCGCGCCGTCGGCCCCCGTGCGGCCGGCCGAGCTGGTGCGGGTGCGGCTCGAGGCCGCGCTGCTCACCGGCCGCGCCACCCGGCTCGAGCAGAAGATCGTCGGCGGTCGCGGCTACGCGCTCGCCTCCGACACCTCGCGCCGCGCCCGCGAGGCGGCGTTCCTGCCCGTCCAGTCACCGACCGAGACGCACCTGCGCCATCTGCTGGCCCGCGCCGGCGTCCCGGTCCCGACGGACGGGCACGCATGAGCAGCCTCGCGCTCCACGGGGTCACCCACCGCTATCCCGGCGGCGCCGGCCCCGTGCTGCAGGACCTGGACCTCGAGGTCGCCGAGCACGAGACCCTGTGCGTGCTCGGCGCCTCCGGGGCGGGGAAGTCGACCCTGGTGCGGCTGCTGGCCGACCTCGACCAGCCGCAGTCCGGACGCATCGACCGCGGCGCGGATCCGCGCCTGCCGGCGCTCGTCCCGCAGTCCCCGGACCTCTTCCCCTGGCTCACCGTCGCCGAGAACATCGCCCTCGGCGGCCGCTACTCCGCCAACGCCGGCCGGTTCCGCCCCGAGCGGGTCCCCGAATTGCTGGACGACCTCGGCATCGCCGAGCTCGCAGGCGCCCTGCCGTCCGAACTCTCCGGCGGGCAGGCCCAGCGCGTCGCCCTCGGCCGGGCGCTCGCCGTCGACCCCGCGGTGGTGCTGCTCGACGAGCCATTCTCCGCCCTGGACCCCGCGATCCGCGCCGACCTGCAGACCTGGCTGCGCGACGTGCTCACCCGCGTGCGGATCTCGGCGGTGCTGGTCACCCACGACGTCGACGAGGCGCTCGTGGTCGCCGACCGCATCGTCTACCTCGACGGGCCCCGCGGGATCACCGCCGACTGGACCCCGCGGAAGGACGGCACCACCCGCGAGGAGGTGCTCGCCCACTACCGGCGCGGCGCCGTCGTCGAGGCGGGCGCGTGACCCCTCGGCGCTCCTCGCGCACGCCGTCGGGCGCGCGGGGTCCGAGCCGACGCGCCGTCCTCGGCGGCGGAGGAGCGCTCGCGCTGTCCGGCCTCGCCGGCGCCGGGCTCGGCCTCGCCGCCCGCGGCGAGGTCCCGGGGTCCCGCGGCGGGCAGGCCGGGAGCGGGTCGGGCGGCACGGGGCGGGACGGGACGGCCCCGCAGCGACCGCTGCGGATCGCCTACCTCCCCATCACCGACGCCGCCCCGCTGCTCATCGCCCACTCCCGCGGCCTCTTCGCCGAGGCCGGGGTCGAGGTGGCCGAGCCCGTGCGGCTGCGCTCCTGGGCCACGATGGGCGAGGCACTGCTGGCCGGGAGCGTCGACCTGGTCCACCTGCTGTTCCCGATGGCGCTGCAGATGCGTCTGGACCTCGGTGCCGACATCGCCGTGCTCGGCGCGAACCACGTCGACGGCTCCGCCCTCACCCTCGGCCGGGACGTGCCCGAGCTCGGAGCGCTCGCCGGCTCCACCCTCGCCGTGCCCGGATGGTTCTCGATCCACAACGTCATCGTCCAGCAGATGCTGCGCGCCGAGGGGCTCACCCCCGTCGTGCGACGCACCGCCTCTCGCGACCGTGGCGAGGTCACCCTGGTGCCGATGGCGCCGTCGGACATGATCCCGGCGCTCGACGCCGGATCGATCAGCGCATACACCGTGGCCGACCCGTTCAACGCGATGGGCGAGACGACGGGAGCCGGCACCATCGGCCGCTTCCTCGGCGACGTGTGGCGCTCCCATCCCTGCTGCGTCACCGTCGCCTCCGGGACGCTCCTGCGCCGCTCGCCCGAGCAGATCGCCGGCGTCGCCGAGGCTCTCGTGAGGGCCCAGATCGCCTGCCGAGAGGATCGCGAGGGCGTCGCCGCCGAGCTCGCCGGGACCTACCTCCCCCAGCCCCTGCCCGCGATCGCCGCCGCGATGCACCGCGAAGGCGCCGGACACGCGCACGTCGCCCACCCCGACTGGCACGGCGAGACCATCGACTTCACCCCCGTGCTCAGGCCCGGCTTCACCGCGCAGCTCGTCCGCGAGATGCGCTCCACCGTGCTCGACGCCCCGCTCGGCGCGCTCGCCGAGATCGACCCCGCCGACGCCCACGACCTCGTCGTCGACGACACGGCCCTGCGCGAGGCCGCTCGCCGGATCGACCCCGGCTCCCTCGTCGGCCTCGACCAGCCCGAGGAGATCGCCCCATGAGCCTCGCCCCCACTGATCTCGACCCCGACGACCCCGGCCGGCCCGCGCCTCGGGACGGCGCGACCGCCGAGGCCCGTCCCCGGGGTCCCGCGGGGCGCGGGGCCGACGGGGCGTCGCGGCGCCCCGGCCGTCGACGCGGCGTGCGTGCGGAGCGCGGTCCGGCCCTGGCCTGGGGAGCGCTCGGCGTCCTCGCCGTGGGGCTCGCGTGGTGGGCCCTCACCGCGGTCGGCGGAGCGGGCAGTCCCATGCTCGCGGCGCTGACCCCCCTGGGCGTGCCCTCCGCCCTCGCCTCCCTGCTCTCCACCGGCGTGCTCGTCCAGGACCTCGTCACCAGCACGCTCCGTCTGCTGCTCGGCATGGGGATCGCCGCCGCCGTCGGCATCCCCGCCGGGGTGCTGATCGGGCTGCACCGGCCGACCCGCTGGGCGAGCGCGCTGCCCGTCCAGTTCGTGCGCATGATCTCCCCGCTCTCCTGGGCGCCGGTGGCCGTGGCACTGCTGGGGGTCGGCTCGGCGCCGGTGGTCTTCCTCGTCGCGGCCGCGGCGATCTGGCCGATCCTGCTGGGCACCGCGGCGGCGGTCGCCGCGATCGATCCGCGCTACGTCGCCGTCGCCCACACCCTCGGCGCGAACCGGCGCGAGATGCTGCGCACGGTGCTCGTCCCCTCGGTGCGGCCGGCCGTGCTGCAGTCGATCCGGCTCGCCCTCGGCATCGCCTGGGTGGTGCTGGTGCCTGCCGAGATGCTGGGCGTGACCAGCGGGCTCGGCTACGAGATCCTCAACGCCCGCGACCGCCTCGCCTACGACGAGATGCTCGTGGTGATCCTCGTGATCGGCGTGCTCGGCGCCGCGATCGACCTGCTCGCGCGCCTTCTCCTCACCCCGCGCCGGGGATGATCCGGGCGGCGACCCGGTGGCGCCGAGCACGGGTCCGCTTCCCACCAGGTACCTGCAACCCGTAGTATCACTAACGCCGGCGTCCGGAGCCGACGTCGGCCGCAGGTCCCCGCTGACGCGGATCCCTGCGGCCGCACTGCGACTCCGGCCCGCCCGAAGACACCGCCGTCCCAGGAGGAACCCGTGCCCGAAGCCGTCATCGTCGCCGCCACCCGCTCACCCATCGGGCGCGCCCGCAAGGGCTCGCTGAAGGACGTCCGGCCCGACGATCTCGCCGCGCAGACCATCCGCGCCGCCCTCGACCAGGTCCCGCAGCTCGACCCCGCCACCATCGACGACCTGCAGCTGGGGTGCGCGATCCCCGAGGGCTACCAGGGCGGGAACCTCGCCCGCACCGTCGCCGTGAAGCTCGGCCTGGACACTGTGCCCGGCGCGACCGTCACCCGCTTCTGCGCCTCCTCCATCCAGACCACCCGCGCCGCCTTCCACGCGATCGCCTCCGGCGAGGCGCGCGCCGTGATCTCCGCCGGCGTCGAGTCGATCTCGCTGAGCACCGGCAAGCTCATGGAGGAGGACGCCCGCGACCCGCAGTTCAAGGCCGCGTGGGAGCGCACCGACAAGCGCGCCTCCCGCGAGATCCCCGCCCCCTGGCACGATCCGCGCGAGGACGGCGAGCTGCCCGATGCGTACATCCAGATGGGCCAGACCGCCGAGAACGTCGCCGAGCTGCGCGGTGTGCCCCGTCAGGCGCAGGACGAGTTCGCCGCCCGCTCCCAGAATCGGGCCGAGGCCGCGCAGGCCTCCGGCTTCTTCGCCCGCGAGATCACCCCGATCACCCTCCCCGACGGCACCGTCGTCGACACCGACGACTCCCCGCGCGCCGGCGTCACCTACGAGGCCGTCGCCGGTCTCGACCCCGTCTTCCGCCCGGGCGGCACCGTCACCGCCGGCAACTGCTGCCCCCTGAACGACGGCGCCGCGGCGCTCGTGCTGATGGAAGCAACGTATGCGAAAGAGCTTGGCATCACCCCGCTCGCCCGCGTCGTCGCCACCGGCGTCTCCGGGCTCAGCCCCGAGATCATGGGCCTCGGCCCCGTCGAGGCGACGAAGACGGCCCTCGACCTCGCCGGGCTCACCATCGAGGACATCGACCTCGTCGAGCTCAACGAGGCCTTCGCCGCCCAGGTGCTCCCCTCCGCGGAGGACCTCGGCATTCCCCACGACAAGCTCAACGTCCACGGCGGAGCGATCGCGCTCGGCCACCCCTGGGGCTCCACCGGCGCCCGGCTCACCACCACGCTCCTGAACGGCCTCGCCGAGCGCGACGGCCGCTACGGCCTCGCCACCCTCTGCGTCGGCGGCGGCCAGGGCATGGCCCTCATCGTCGAGAGGATCAAGTGATGACCAGCAACGACACCCGCACCACCACCGACACCAGCAGCTGGGACGCCCCGGCGCCCGGCCACATCTCCCTCGGCGGCAACCCCGGCACCGACGAGAACCGCGACCGCGTCGGCTCGGTGGTCACCGACCGCGCCGTCGTCTCCGCCCCCGACGCGTCGGCCGCCACCCCCGAGACGCTCCTGCCCGCGACCGCGGACCACTTCGCGCTCTTCCAGGACGTCGAGGGCGAGGACCTGAGGGCCTGGGCCGATGCCCGCTCGCTCGCCGACGAGGTCCTGCCGCGGATCAACGACTGGTGGGACCGCGGCGAGTACCCGATCGAGCTCGTCGCCCGCCTCGGCGAGCTCGACCTGCTCACCGACGGCCTGGACGTGCCCGGCCATCGCACCCTCTCCCCGCTCGCGACGGGCCTGGTGAACATGGAGCTCTCCCGGATCGACGGCAGCGTCGGCACCATGGTCGGCGTGCAGGGCGGGCTCGCGCTGCGCTCGATCATGCTGCTCGGCTCCGAGGAGCAGAAGCAGCGCTGGGGCGATTCCCTCGCCACCGGTGCCGAGCACGCCGCCTTCGCCCTCACCGAGCCCGACCACGGCTCCGACTCGGTCTCGCTGGAGACCGTGGCGCGCCGCGACGGCGACGAGTGGGTGCTGACCGGCGAGAAGCGCTGGATCGGCAACGGTGCCGGATGCCACCTCTCGGTGGTGTGGGCGCGGATCGATGATCCCTCCGACGAGCAGCTGAACGGTCAGGTCAGCGGCTTCCTCGTGGACCAGTCCCTGCCCGGCTACGAGGCCGAGGTGATCCGCGGCAAGGTCGCGCTGCGCGCCATCCACCAGGCGCACATCACGCTGAACGAGGTGCGGGTGGGGCTGGATCAGCGCCTGCCCGGGGCGCGCTCCTTCAAGGACACCTCCAGGGTCCTGTTCGCGACCCGCGCCGGGGTGGCCTGGGGCGCGCTCGGCCACGCGATCGCCTGCTACGAGGCGGCGCTCGAGCACGCCACCACCCGCATCCAGTTCGGGCGCCCGCTCGCCAAGGCCCAGCACGTCCAGGTGCGGCTCTCGGACATGCTGCAGACCCTCACCTCGATGCAGCTGTACTGCCGCCGCCTCGCCGACCTCGAGGCGGCCGGCACCATCCGGCCCGAGCAGGCCTCGCTCGCCAAGGTGCACAACACCCGCGCCGCCCGCGAGATCGCCTCGAACGCCCGCGACCTCCTCGGCGGCTCCGGGATCCTGCTCGAGAACCGCGTGATCCGCCACCGCAGCGACATCGAGGCGCTGCACACCTACGAGGGCACCGACACGATGCAGTCCCTGATCGTGGGTCGCTCGATCACCGGGACCAGCGCGTTCGCGTGAGCGGCCGTTTCGAGACAGGTCGGTAGGATGCGGCGGCGGAGCGGGGGCTCCGCCGCCGCTCGTGCGCTCAGGGGAGGGGAGCCCGGTCATGGCCTCGCAGGTCCGTCCCGTCTCGATCCGCCACCATCGGAGGGGACTCCGGCCGTCCAGACGCGGTGCGCTCGCTCTGGCGGCCCTCGTCGCCGGAGCGTCGGTGACCGGTTGTGGGATCGGACGTCCGGAAGCGTACGGCGAGCTCGAGCTGACCTCGGGCTCCACGATCGACGACGCGATCGGTCCTCTGTGGGAGGGCGGCGGTGAGCGCGCTCTCGCCGACGTGGTCGATGTCGAGTTCGACGAGCTGATGGTGTTCCCGGAGGCGACCCCCGCCGGGCGCGTCAACGAGGCCGCCGGCGCGACGCTGCTGAACGGCAAGCACTACCAGTCCTCCGCGCAGCTGTTCCTCTTCCGCGCGGGCGGCGTCGGCGTCCTCGCCGCGATGGTCTCCTCCGACGTGTTCGCGCACGAGGTGCAGAACGCGACCTTCGGCCCCGAGGTGCGGATCGTCGCGCCCGGAGGGAAGCGACTGATCACCCTCGAGGGCTGAGGCCGCGTCCCGGCAGGAGCACCGTCGCCGGCGCGCCGGAGACAGGCGGTTTCGTCAGCGGGCCGGAACTGCTCCAGCGCCGCCAGCGGCGCGTACAGCAGTGCCAGCAGGCCCAGGCGGCCGAGGCCGTCGGGGGCGAACAGGGGGATGCCGAAGGAGAGGTGGGCCCGCCGCCCCCTCAGCGGGGAGCCATCCGCTGCGCACGCTCGAGGCGGAGGACGTCCCGTCCGAAGGAGACCACGAGCAGGGCCAGGGCGAGGGCGACCACCGCGGCCGACGCCGGGACGGGCACGGCGGGGACGAGCGCGATCAGCAGCGCAACCCCCTGACCTCCGCCGACGAGCCGCCGGAACTGGCTGAAGGCCAGCGGCTCCCGCAGCGCAGGCCGCACCCGCGAGGCCGCCACGAAGGCATAGCGCATCAGCCCGATCGCGAGCGCCCACGGCCCCACCACCGTCGCCGCGAGCACGGACAGCACCATCACCAGCGCCGCGTCGGCCTCCATGTCGATCCGGGCGCCGACCGGGCCGGCGCTCCCGGTGCGCCGTGCGACGGGACCGTCCAGGGCGTCCGTGGCCAGGGTCGTCGCGATCAGCGCGGCCAGCGGCCACGACCGCGCGGCCAGCTCCCCGCCGAGGGCCAGCACGGTCGCCACCGCGAGCGCAGCCGCCCCGAGATGGCGGAGCAGGGTCAACGCGTCCGCCGCCGTCACCGCACCCGGGGCGCGCGGACGCAGCGTCGAGGCCGCCACGGGCCACGTCGCGAGAGCGACGAGCACCGCTGCGAGGGCGAGGAGCTTCGAGGCGGGAGCGGCGAGCAGCGCCACGAGCACGCCGGCGAGCAGCTGCCCGCCTGCGAGCACCGCGAGGACCGTCCCCACCCGGCGAAGCCTCCCGGGAGGGGCCGGGACGGGCGATGTCGCGGCCATGTCGGTGAGCGTAGCGGGACGCCTCGCCCCGCCCGCCGGCCCCCACGGTCACCTGTCGGTGACGAGAGCGCGAGAATCGCCGCGCGACCTGCTACATTGCGCTCACCGCTGCCGCACGGGCCACCGGAAGCGCGGGCTCCTGGTCCCTTCTGCACCCCTGGCGGTCACCGATGTCCGACGGCTCCACGCCTCAGCCCCTGCCTGCCCTCGCCCCCGGCGGCGCCGCAGACCCTGCTCCCGCTCCATGGGCACTGCTCGCGCCCACGCAGCGTGATGACCTGCAGGCCGACACCGCGCATGCCGACGCCGCGCATGCCGACACCGCGCAGGCCGAACCTGCGCAGGTGGACACCTGGTCCGACCCCTCGCTGCTCCCGCCCCCGTCGGCGCCGCCGGAGCGTGCCCGGAGCAGCGCGCTGCCGATCGTCGCGATCGTGCTGTCCTCCCTGGCGCTCGCCGTGTCGAGCCTCGTGCTCGTGCTGGTCCTCGTCCTCGGCGGGCTGTTCTACTTCTACGGCGGTGCGCCGTACGTGATGAGCGATCCCGTCGGCGGGTACTCGAGCATGTACACGCCGGGCAGGGTCACCGATGCCTCCGGTGCGGTCGTCACGGACGTCGGCACCTACGACCGTCCCGCCACGCTCGGGGAGCACACCCTGTCCTGGCCGACGGTGAGCGGCGGGGTCGTCGAGGTGACCGTCACCGATGTGGACTGGGATGCCGACGCCGCCGTCGCCGCCGACCCCGCGAACCCCCCGCCCGACCCGAGTGCGGGATACGTGCTGGCCACGGTCGACGTCGCGTACACGGGTCCCGGCGGCACGGTCCCGACCGAGGACCTCTACCTCTGCCTCGAGTCGACGTCCTGGGCCAGCTGCCACATGGACCTCGACGTCGCGACCGCCGCCCCGCTCCGGGACATCGGCGCCCTCACCGACGGGGACCGGGCGACCGCGATCGTCGCCCTCGAGCTGGCCGAGGGGGAGCGGGGCTCCGCGCTGATCTCCGTCGAGACGATCGACGGCGAGCCGCTGTACCTCGCGGAGCGCTGAGCGCGCAGGACACCGGGGCCTGGAGCTGAGCGGGCGGGCCGGGGAGGCGCGCCGACGGTGAGCGAGCAGGCAGGATCTGCGATGCTGGAGCAATCGCAGGGGTGGGATCAGGAGAGGCGGAGCGGATGCGGAGGCGAGTACTGATGGCCGGAGGACTTGCGGGCATGATCGCCGCGCTGGCGGCGTGCGGGCGTCTGCTGCCGTCGCGCACGGACTCGTTGAACGACCCGGTGGAGGAGTTCGAGCATGTGACCTCCTCCGAGATGGAGACCAGCGGCGGCGGGACCATGAGCACCAGCCTGCGCGGAGACATCCACTTCGACGTCGGGCAGGATCAGCTTCTGGAGGCCCTGGATCCAGTGTGGCGGGAGGTGACCGAGTACGTCTTCGAGCTCGACGACGGGTTCGAGATGCGCAGAGTCCTGGTGGTCGCCCACGGGGCAGACGGCTCCACCGTCGCGCCGAAAGAGCTGCTGGGCTCCGAGTATGCCGACCAGGACGCGGCCGTGCACTTCGGAGACTTCTTCGAGCACTACGGTCTGATCTGAGCGCTCCGAGGGGG
The DNA here is from genome assembly GCF_001293905.1 of Brachybacterium sp. SW0106-09. NCBI lineage: Bacteria > Bacillati > Actinomycetota > Actinomycetes > Micrococcales > Dermabacteraceae > Brachybacterium > Brachybacterium sp. SW0106-09. Next base: position 67,169 of record NZ_BCAK01000002.1, on the reverse strand, counting down.
CCGGATCGCGTCAGATCCGGCGGGCATCGATGACCACGTCCTCGGTGAGTGTGACGTCCTCGCCGATGTACAGACCGTCCATGCGATCCGCCTTGTCCGCCAGGGTCGGATGGTCGGGATGCTGGGTGAGAGTGCCGTAGTAGCCGGACGTATCCGAGTAGGAGCCGTCGCGACTGCGGTGCACCGACTCATGCGCGTTGTGGGCCGCGTCCGGCTGCGGGAAGTCCGGGTTCTCGTGCGGAGTCTGCATGTGCACGTCCTGCACGTTCTCCGCCGGATTGCCGCCGGGATGACGGAAGGAGCGCCCCTCGAGATCGAGCGTGGGGACGAAGTCCCCGTCGGTCCCCTCGTTCTGGACGTGCTGGACGTTGACCACATCTGTGGAGCTCTGCGCCGGGGTGTAGGTCTGCACCGGGGAGCCGACGGAGAAGATGTCGGTGACGTTGTAGGTGCCCTCCGCGCCGGTGGCGGCGTTGAAGGCGGGGTCGTCGGCCAGCTGCGCGGCGACCAGACCGCCCTGGGAGTGCGCCACGAAGGCGACGTCCGAGCCCGGGGGGATGCCGGCCTCCTCAATCGCGGCCGTCACGGCGTTCGCCCCGGCGTTCTCCCGCCCCGCCATGGCGTAGATGTTGTTGGCCCAGCCGAAGGGCTGGCCCTGCCCGTTCCAGCCCTCGAGGGTCCCCGGGAGACTGCCCTCGCTCGACCACAGGTCCGCGCCCTGAGTGGGCGGCACGTGCACGATGTACCGCTCGGTGCCGTCGGCGCCCTGGATGGTCTGGATCCGGATCTGTGCCGAATCCTCGGGGTCGTACTCTCCACCCGGCGGCACGGTCGTGATGTCGCGGCGGGTCTCGTCGTTGTCGAGGACGAGGTCGGCCAGATCCTGCGGGGCGTCGCTGTCCTGCACGTGGCGGGGCTCCTCGCCGAGCTCGACCTCGGAGCGCTCGTCGAGGATCTCGATGTCCCCGTCGGGCAGGCCGTCGAAGAGGTCGCCGAGCGGTCCGGGCAGCCCCTTCAGGACGTCGCGGCCGCCCTCGAGGACGCCTTCGCTCCATTCAGCGAGGTCGACGACGCCACCCGCGATCATCTCCGCCCAGGGGATGTCGGGGAGCAGGCGCTGGAGCCCTTCGGGCAGTCCGCGGATCCCCTCGTCGAGCCGGTCCAGGAAGTCGGTGACGTCCTCGGGCAGCAGGCTCTCGGGGTCGCCGCCGCCGTGGCCGCCGGGCTCCGAGGCCGCATCCTGCTGGTCGGCCTCCGCCTCGAGGTCGAAGCCGAGCCCCTGGAGGCGCTCGCTCAGCGAGCTGACCTGCGGACCGACCTGACCGGCCCATTCCTGGACGAAGCCCTCGCGGTCCGGTCCCACCCAGTCGACGCCCTGGACGAACGCGTCGATCTCGGCATGGATCTCATCGATCCGCCGGGATCCTGTGCGCAGGTGCTCGACGTGGGTGCGCGCCTGCTCCGGGTCCATCCCCCGGAAGCCGCTCATGCCGCACCTCCCGCCGTCGAGTGCGCCCGGGCGATCCGCGTGCCCTCCTGCAGCAGGGGGATCACGGTGCCGAAGAAGTCCCCGTCCTCGACCGGGTGCACCCCGGCGAGGGGCCCCGCCGGCCCGTCGGCGCTGTAGAGACCCCGCTCCCCGCTGGTCCACCGGCGCAGGAGGGTCACGCTCTCCTCCGGGGCGGGCGGGATGAGGTGGATCGCGAGGCTCGCTCGATCACCCTTGCTGGTCAGCGCATCGCGCAGGTCGGGATCGAGATCCGGGAGCGCAGCGATGGCGCTGTCGGCGGTGTCGCCGTGCTCGACGGCGCTGCGGATCTGCTCGACCTGTGCACTGCTCAGCTGCAGACGAGTGGCCTTCGAGCGGGTGGTCATGGACGCCGGGGCCGCCAGCCGGGATCCCGGAGGGGTCATCGATATGACGATCTCGGGGAGCGCCTCCGCGTCCACCGGCGACCAGCCGGCCGCTCCGTCGCCTCGCCGGGCGCAGACGATGGCGCCCTCGGCATCGACGGAGATCTGCAGCTCGGTGCGCGGGCCGTCGGCAGGGGTCACGCCGACCGCGGCCACGCACGGTGAGGTCAGGGCGCGCCGGAGGAGCGTCTCGTGCTCGGGATCGTGCTCGACCGGATCGAGGGACGGGGCGTCGGGGACGGTGATCATGGTCCGCCACAGCGGATTGAGATCCGCACCGGCGTCCCGTGCCCGTGCGGCGGCATCGCGCACGAGTGTGCTGTCCAGTGCAGCGGTGAACGCCGCCATCGGATTCCCCCTGAGGATGGTGGTCTGTGCTTCCGGAGAGTAGAGCCCCGGAGGCGATGTGACCATGGGGAGTTCTCCCCGTCCCGTCCGCTTCGACGGGGTTCCCGGGATGCTCCATCGCGAAGCGGGCCGAGCGCCCGAGTCAGTCCAGGTCGACGACCTCGAACTCGAGCATGCCCTCGGCCCGGGAGACCGTGGTCGACGGATCCCGGGCCTCGCGCTGGTCGGCCCAGGCCCGGAAGCTCTCCTCGTCCGCCCAGCGGGTCAGGACGAAGTAGCGCTCCTCGCCCGCGACCGGGCGCAGCAGCTCGAAGCCCTCGAAGCCGGGCGCCCCGTCCACGGAGTGCTTCCGGGCGGCGAAGCGCTTCTCGAGCTCGGCCGCCTGTCCGGCGGGGACGGCGAGACGGTTGATCTTCACGACGGTCACAGGGTCCTCCTGGTGGTCGGGGCGTGGGGCGGGCGGTGCGGCCGCCCGATGCGGCCAGTATCGGCGCGCAATGCGCCGCCGCGGAGGACGGAGGGACCGGGGCGGCGGCCGGCAATCGTGGTACGAAGGGGCCCTGGCGGCGGTCGATGACCGTGGTACAGCGGGGCCGGTGCGGCGGCTGACGGTCGTGGTCCGGCGGGGTCCGAGCGCTCAGCGCACCGAGTGCGTGTGGCTCGGGCGGTGCATGTGCAGCGTCGGGTGCGGGGCGGCGAGGCGCTCGCAGAGCGCCGCGACCTTCGGGTTGTGGGCGAGGCCGACGAAGATCGCATGGGCCTCGGCCCCGAGATGCTCCTCCAGCAGCCACTCCTCGGTCCAGGCCTCGAGCGCGGCGCACGCCCGGTCCCCGCGCCGCCAGCCCCGTCCGAGCACCAGGTGGCGCGTGGTCACCCCCGGCGGCGTCGGCAGCAGCGGCCGCCGCTCGTCCGGCAGCTCCAGGACGAGCTCGCCGACGGTGTCCCGCGGGAGGGTGCGCAGCAGGGCGCCGAGCAGGGGGAGGTCGTGCTCGTCGCCGATCAGGAGGTGACGCAGGGGGATCGGGGACACGGTGCTCCTCGGCGATGGTCGGTGCCCGGCGGGTGCCGGAGCGGTCACCCTAGGCCGCGAGGAGCAGATAAGGCAAGGCTTGCCTAAGCTGCGAGAGATGTCAGGCTCCGCGACGCGAGCCGCTTCGTCAACGGCCAGACCCTCCACGTCGACGGCGGGATGACCGCGGTGGTGTGAGCGGCCGGGCGGGCACGGGACGACTGGCCGGGAACACGGGGAAGGAGCCACGGATCCCGGCCCGCCGCCGGTCGGAGGAGCCGCGTACCCTACGAGCTGTGAGCTCCTCGTCCCGCCGCCCCACCTCCGCCGACGTCGCGGCGCGTGCGGGTGTCTCGCGGGCCACCGTCTCGATGGTGCTCAACGGACGTGTGGAGGGGACGGTCGCCGTGGCCACCCAGCAGCGCGTGCTCGCCGCCGCCGCCGAGCTCGGCTACACCCGCTCGGCCCTCGCGATCTCCCTCAAGGAGCGTCGCTCGCGCACGATCGGTCTCATCACCGACGAGATCGCGACCTCGCCCTTCGCGGGCCGTATGGCGCGCGCCGCCTCGATGGTCGCCGCCCGGCACGATCACCTCGTGATCACCGTGGACCTCTCGCTGCGCGACCACACAGTCGAGGATGCCGCCCGCCTCCTTGCCGAGCGCCAGGTCGACGGACTGCTCTACGCGACCATGGGCCGCATGAGGGGCCCCCTCCCCGTCGTGCCGCCGGGGATCCCGCTGGTGCTGGCGAACCACGAACCGGTGCCGGCCGGGGCGGACGAGCGCGGCGAGGGTGCCGAGTTGCCGCCCACCTTCGTGCCCGACGACTACGGCGGCGCCCGACGTGCTGCTCGTCGCCTGATCGAGACCGGTCATCGGCGGATCGCCATGCTCTCCGGCGACGATCGCTCCGTGGCCGTTCTCGAGCGGGAGGCCGGCTTTCGTGACGAGCTGGCGGACGCAGGCCTCGAACCGCGGATGGTGAAGGCGGGGTGGCAGATCGACGACGGCTACCGGGCCGCCGCCCGGCTGTTCGCGGGGGAGGATCCGCCGACGGGTGTGTTCTGCATCCGTGACCGGGTCGCTGCCGGGGTGCTCCAGGCCGCGGCCGCGGCGGGAATCTCCGTTCCGGGGGATCTCTCGGTGATCGGCTTCGATGACGAGGACTTCTTCGCCGAGCGGCTCGTTCCGAAGCTCTCGACGATCGCCCTGCCCCACGAGGAGATGGGGCGCCGGGCGATGGGTGCGCTGTTCGCGCGACTGGAGGGCGAGGCGGCGGGCGACGACGCGGGTCTCGTGGTCGTCGACTGCCCGCTCGTCGAGCGGGAGTCGGTGGGGATGGCTCGGGGGCGCTGACCTCGCTCGACGTCCGCTGCGAGGGCTGGTCGAGGGACGTCCGCTGCCAGGGCTGGTCGAGGCGGGACCGGTGGTGCTCCGGCCGGGTCTGGGCCGGCTTCGGGCCCGGGCTGGTCCCGGGCTGGGCTCACCGGCCCGCGTCATGGGTTCCGGGCGTCGCCGGGGGATCAGGGTTGACACGTGTGAAAGCAGCGCTCCATACTTGTCTCGCACGACTTGGACACGCGTGAAAGCGGTGTGGCGGCGATGACGCCGGACAGCCGCATCGACTCGCACCTCCTGCATCAACCCGCTTCGACTGTCCCGACTCTCGACGAAGAGGACCGCATGGCCAGCCCCTCCACCCTCACCCGCCGCGCCCTCCTCGGCGCCGGCGGCGCGGCAGCCCTCGCGGGCACCGTCGCCGCCTGGCCCCGCCTCACCGGCGCCGACATCCCCGGCCGCGGCCAGGACGCCCTGACGATCCTGATCCTCGGCACCTCCCAGGACGCGGCCGGCCGTCAGGCGATCGCGGATGCCTTCATGGAGACCCATCCCGACATCCCCGTGCTGATCCAGTCGGTGCAGGCCACCGACTGGGGAGACTTCTTCGCGAAGATCCTCACGATGGTCGCCTCCGGCACCCAGCCCGACATCGTCTACACGGCGACCGAGGGGGCGCAGCTCTTCGCCGAACGCCTCGCGCTGCCGCTGGACGACTACCTCCTGCGCGACGCGGAGGAGATGAAGGACTACTTCGAGGACGTCCACCCCAGCCTCATCGAGGCGTTCATGTACAAGGGCTCCCTCTACCAGCTCCCGCTCGACTTCAACGCGGCGAACATGTACCTCAACCTCGACGTCCTCGAGCGCAACGGCCTCGAGATGCCGGGGGAGGACTGGACGAAGGACGACTTCACCGAGCTGCTGCGCGGCATGAAGGGCGACGCCACCCCGTACTACTGGACCAACCGCCTCTTCGGCGGGATCGTCCCCTGGCTCTACGTCAACGACACCTCCTTCCTGATCGAGGAGCGGGCGAGCGGCGGCGAGAACTTCTGGTCCACCTTCTATCCCGGCGAGCAACGCTCCGGCGGTTATCTCTGGACCGGCTCCAACGCGACCGACGACCGCGTCCACGAGAGCTTCGAGCACCTGCGCGGCCTCGTCGGCGAGGGCCTCGCCGTGCGTCCCGAGGAGGGCGGCGGCAACACCCTCGTCGGCCTGTTCGCCTCCGGTCGCATCGGCACCACCCCCGCGGGCGGCTACTGGGTGCAGGGACTCGCCGAGGGCGGCATGCGCCCCGAGCAGTACGACGTGCAGTTCTTCCCGCGCTGGAAGACCCAGCGTCACCAGTTCGGAGGTGCCGGATACGCGGTCATGAAGACCACTGACAAGCCGGACCAGGCCTGGGAGTGGATCAAGTACACCGCCTCGAAGGAGGCGATGGAGCTCGCCTTCCCGACCCCGTCGACGACTCCCACCCGGCGCTCGATGGTGAACGACTCCCTGTACACCGGCATCGGTCCGGAGCACTGGTCCCGCTTCTACGAGACCCTCGACCGCTTCCCGTCCACCGGTCCGATCCCCGCCCCGCCGCAGCAGGCCGCCGTCGAGACGGCGCTCATCCGCAATGTCTCCACCGCGCTGTCCGGCGGTCCTGACCAGGTCGCACGGTCGCTCGCAGACCTGGACGCCGACCTGCGCGCCGTCTTCTCCGAGGAGGACCCCTCATGACCGCCGATCGCGACAGCGCCCTGCTGCGCTGGCTCTTCCTCGCCCCGACGATGCTCGGCATCGGCATCTTCGTGGTGCTGCCGATCGTCGGCTCGCTCGCTCTCGCCTTCTTCCGCTGGGACATCATCACCTCCCCGCAGTTCGTGGGGCTGGAGAACTTCGCCGACCTCGCCACCGACCGCACCGTCGGCATCTCCTTCCTCAACACCGCCGTCTTCGTGGTCGTCGCGGTCGCCGCCCAGCTCGTCATCGCGATGCTGCTCGCCGTGCTGGTCAGCTCCCGGATGCCTCCGTGGCTGCGAGTGTTCTTCCGCTCGACCTTCTTCTTCCCCCTCGTGCTGTCCGCCGCGAGCGTCTCGATCCTCATGAAGTACCTGTTCAACGAGAGCTACGGCGTCATCAACTGGCTGCTCTCGCTGGTGGGGATCCCGGCCGTGCCCTGGCTGACCAGCCCGCAGTGGGCCATGGTCGTGGTGATCGCGGTGTACGTGTGGCAGAACTTCGGCTTCTCGTTCCTGCTCTTCATCGGCGGCCTGAGCTCGATCCCCACCGAGATCTACGAGGCAGGCTCCATCGACGGGGCGACCGGCTGGCGGCAGTTCCGCCATCTCACCCTGCCGCTGGTGAGTCCCACCGTGCTGGTCGCCTCGGTGATGGCGATCATCTCCGCGCTGCAGGTCTTCGACCAGCCCTACGTGCTCACGCGCGGTGGGCCGGGTGACTCCACCCGCACGGTCGTGATGGTCATCTACGAGAGCGCCTTCCGCGAGCTCGAGTTCGGGCGTGCCAGCGCGATCGGCCTGGTCCTCATGGTCCTGATCATGCTCGTCACCGCCGCCCAGTTCCGCCTCGCCCGACGCTTCGTCTTCTATCAGTGAGCCGCGCTCCCGCCGTCGCGAGCGCCCCTGTCCCCGTCCGGAAGGACCCCCGATGACACGCCGCCTGCCCGCCCTCGCCAAGTACTCCGCCCTGCTCGTCGCCGCCGTGCTCACGCTCGGTCCGGTGTGGTGGACGTTCACCACCTCGCTCCGGCCCGCCGCCGAGTCCTTCAGCCTCCCCCCGAGCTTCTTCCCCACGTCACCGGACTTCTCGAGCTACACCGCGGTGTTCGAGCAGATCGCGGTGCCGCTGCTGGTGCTCAACAGCGCCCTGGTCACCGGGGTCGTCGCGATCGGGCAGATGCTCACCGCCGCGATGGCGGGATACGTCTTCGCCCGCATGGAGTTCCGCGGCAAGAACGCCCTGTTCGCGATCGTGCTGTCGACGATGATGGTCCCGGTGCAGGTCACGATCGTGCCGGTGTTCATGATCATCCGCGGCATGGGGCTCTCCGACACGCTGCTCGCGCTGATCCTCCCCGCGATCCCCACTGCTTTCGGGACGTTCCTGATGCGTCAGTACTTCCTGGGCCTCCCACTCGAGCTGGGGGAGGCAGCGGCGCTCGACGGCGCGAGCCCCTGGCGCACCTTCTTCTCGATCTATGCGCCGCTGGCGCTGTCCGGCATGGCGATCGTGGGCGTCCTCGCCTTTAACTACCACTGGAACGAGTTCTTCCGCCCGCTGATCTTCATGATCTCCGAGCAGAACTACACCCTGCCGCTCGGCCTCGTGACCCTCCAGGGCAACCTCGGCACGGGTTCGATCTCGGTAGTGCTGGCAGGCGTGATCCTCTCGATGGTGCCCGCCGTGGTGGTGTTCCTCTTCGGCCAGCGCTACCTGCGCGAGGGCCTCACTGCCGGGTCCTCGAAATGACCCCGCCCACCGTCCCCGCCCCCACGTCACCAGGAGCAGCATCACGATGACCGACACGCTCGACCTCGGCTTCCCGGCCCTCCACCGCGTCCACCCGCTCGGCTGGATCAACGACCCCAACGGCATCCACCGCACCGCCGACGGCCGCTGGCACGTGTTCTTCCAGTACAACCCCGCGTCCACCCGCCACGAGCACATCCACTGGGGTCACATGTCCTCCTCGGATCTGGTGAGCTGGCGCGAGGAGCCGCTGGGCCCCGTGCCCCGCCCGGGAGAGGCCGACCAGGACGGCTGCTGGAGCGGCGTCGGACTCCTCGACCACGCGCCCGACGGGAGCGCCGCCGAGGATGCCGAGCTGTCCGCCGGACCTGTCGCCGGCGGGCCCGGTGCTCCCGCCGTGCCCACTCTCGTCTACTCCGGGGTCGACGGGATCGAGAACCAGCTCGCCCGCGTGCTCGTCACCCGCCTCGATGAGAGCGGCACCGAGCTGGTCCGCACCGGCGTGATCGCCGCCGAGGTGCCCGAGGTGCCCGGACTGATCGGGATCCGCGACCCCTTCGTGTTCACCTACGGCGGGAAGCGCTGGGGGATCCAAGGCGCCGGCGTGCGCGAGGGCGGTCGCTTCGTGCCGACGCTGCTGCTGTACTCGTGCGAGGACCTCGAGAACTGGGAGCTCGTCGGCACGCTGCTGCACGGCGACGACCCTGTCGCCGCCGAGCACTCGCCCGCCGACCTCTGGGAGTGCCCGCAGCTCGTGCCCGTCGGCGGGCGCTGGGTGCTGCTGCTGTCCCGCTGGGGGCACCCTTCCACCCACGAGCGCTCCACCCTCCAGGTCGACTACCTGGTGGGGGACCTCGTCGACGGCCCGGAGGGCGCGCCGCGCTTCGCTCCGACCGCCGGGGGGCAGGTCGACATCGGTCCCGACTTCTACGCACCCCAGGCCGTTGTCGATGCCGAGGGCGGCCGGGTGCTGCTGTGGGGCTGGTCCTGGGAGGGGCAGCAGCGCAGCCAGGAGCAGACCGACGCCCAGGGCTGGGCGGGCGTGCTCACCTTCCCGCGGGAGCTGCGGCTCGACGGGGAGGAGCTGCGCAGCGCGCCGGTCCCGGAGCTGCGCGCGCTGCGGGCCGAGGCGCTGCCCCTGGAGGCGGCGGACGACGTCGACGTGCCAGGGGCCACCGGGGCCGGCGGCACTGTCGAGCTCCTGCTCGAGACACCCGCGCGGGCCGAGGTGCGCACTCGCGGGGCCGTCACGGTCGAGATCCTCGGGGTCGACGGCACTGCGCGCGAGGTTCTCTCGGTCGACGACGGACCCGCGACGCTGTTCCTCGACGCGAGCCTCCTCGAGCACCTCCCGGACGCGGTTTCCCCGTGCACTCTGCGCTTCTACCCGGCAGACGGCGATCGGGTCCGCGTGCGCGGAGCGCTCGCCGAGGCGTGGGCGCTCGAGCTGCCCGGGCGCTGAGCCTCCCGCCGCGGCATCCCGAGCGCTGCCGGGTCCGGTTCCCCCGATCCGAGGCCCGGGACCGTCGGTGGCATGGTCGGTCACGGGCGTCTGGCGTACCTCTATGCCTATATAGGCATAGAGGTACGCCCTGCGCCAGTAGTCGACCATGCTCTGCGGGCTGCGGGCTGCGGGCTGCGGGCTGCGGGCTGCGGGCTGCGGGCTGCGGGCTGCGGGCTGCGGGCTGCGGGCTTGGGGCTGGGGGCGGCGGGCTGCGGGCTGGGGGCGGTGGGCTGCGGGCTTGGGGCTTGGGGCTTGGGGCTTGGGGCTACGGGCTGCGGGCTTGGGGCTTGGGGCTGGGGGCGGTGGCTGCAGGGTGCCTGGAGCTGAGTGCGCCCTGGCCCTCCGCGGGCGGGGTGGGCCGGGTGTCAGCGCACCCCGAGCGGCAGCATCTCCGCGAGCGCCGTGCGCCAGGGCGCGAGGTCCCAGCCCTGCGCGGCGACCCAGTCGTCGTCGAAGTAGGTGTCGGTGTAGCGGTCGCCCGGATCGCACAGCAGCGTCAGCACCGAGCCGGTCTCGCCCCTCCCGCGCATCTGCGTGATCAGCTGCGCCGCGGCGATGAGGTTCGTGCCGGTCGAGGCGCCGACGCGCCTGCCGAGCACCTCGGAGAGATGTCGGGCCGCGGCGACGGAGGCGGCATCCGGCACCCGGATCATCCGGTCCACGACGCCGGGCACGAAGCTCGGCTCGACCTGCGGGCGGCCGATGCCCTCGATGCGGGAGCCGCTCTCGGTGGTGAGATGCGGATCCTCCTGCACCCAGCCGGGGAAGAACGCGGAGTTCTCCACGTCCGCGACGCACAGGGAGGTGTGCAGGGACCGGTAGCGCAGCAGGCGGCCGAAGGTCGCGCTGGTCCCGCCGGTGCCGGTGCCGACCACGATCCATCGCGGCACCGGATGCGGCTCGAGCTCGAGCTGGGCGAGGGCGCTGACGGCGATGGAGTTGTTGCCCCGCCAGTCGGTGGCGCGCTCGGCATGGGTGAACTGGTCCAGGAAGAGCCCGCCGAGCTCGTCGGCCAGGCGCTGCGCCTCCCGGCTCATGTCCGCCGCGCCGTCCACGACATGGCACTGCCCGCCGGCGAACTCGATCAGCGCGATCTTCCGCGCGCTCGTGCCGCGCGGGACCACCGCGACGAAGGGGATGTCGAGCATCCGCGCCACGTGAGCCTCGCTCACCGCGGTCGAGCCCGACGACGCCTCGACCACCGGCATCCCCGGCCGTAACTGTCCGTTGACCAGGGCGAACAGGAACAGCGAGCGGGCCAATCGGTGCTTGAGGCTGCCGGAGGAGTGGGTCGTCTCGTCCTTGAGGTAGAGCTGGATGTCCCAGTCCTCGGGCAGATCCAGGCGCACCAGGTGGGTGTCGGCGCTGCGGCGCCCGTCGGCGTCCAGGCGGTGGATCCGCTCGGCGACCCAGGCCCGCAGGTCCTCGTCGCTGCGGTCGACGTCCTGCAGGGGCTCGGGCCACAACGCGCTCTCGGTCATGGCATGACGGTACCGACTCGCGCTCCTTCAGGCCGGGGAGAGCTCAGACGCGGCCCGGGGCGGCGGCGTCTGCGAAGGCCGACAGCAGCAGCGCCGTCGAGGCGCCGACGATCACGACGGCGAGCCGTGCCGGGGCGACCGACGGCGTGTTGAGCGTCCCCCTCCCCAGTGGCGCAACTGGGTCCAGACGGCGAAGGCGATGACGACGGCGAGGAGCGCGGAAGGAGCAGGGCGCCGCTCAGGGCGTGCGCAGCGCCCCGAAGGTGAGGCGGCGCCGCAGTTCGAAGCCGAGCTTCTCGTAGCCCGCGATCGCGGCGGTGTTCGCGGCGGAGGCGTGCAGCAGTGCCCGGTCCCCGCGGCGCTGGATGTGGAAGGCGACGTCGAGCACGAGGCGGGAGGCGAGGCCCTGCCGGCGGTGCTCGGGATGGACCGCGACCGCGCTGATCTCGGTCCAGCCGTCGGGGTGGAGGCGCTCGCCGGCCATCGCGATCAGCTGCCCGTCCCGCCGGATCCCTATGTACCTTCCCATCTCGTGGGTGCGCGCCTCGAAGGGCCCGGGCCTGGTCTGCGCGATCAGGGCGAGCATCTCGTCGGCGTCGGCCGCTCCGAGCTCGACCGCCTCCGGCTCGGGGCGCGGGGCGAGGCGGTCGGTCTGGACGAGCTGCACGCCCGGGATCTGGAACTCCGGCGCCCAGCCGGCCGGCAGCAGCGGATCGGCGTGGGAGACGGAGACCACGGCATCGTGCCCGAACACGTCGAGGATCGCGTCCCATACGTCGGGGTGCTCCCAGTCGCGCACGCCCACGAAGGGGGAGACGTCCTCCGGATAGCGCAGCACGTGCTCGTTGCCGATCGCGAGCTCGCGGTGGGCGCCGGTGAGCGAGGACCAGGCGGGGTTGTCGAGCACCGGATGCTCCGCGCCCGAGGGGGCGTCGGCGCTCCCGACGTGGGGCTGTTCGTCCAGTGGCATGCGGTGTCCTCGTGCGGCGGAGCGGGCGTGACCGGGCCACGCTACTCCCGACGGGGCATCGGCGCGCAGCTCTGTCACTCCGCGTGAACGGCGGGGGCCGGCGGGGCTCGGGGGTGATGGGGGCGCGGCCGACGAGGACGATGCCCACCGCTTCGTGAGAAAAGGCGAGTTGTCGTTGAGGTAAAGAGATCGTAAAGTCATCGGCGAGCGGTCCTCGCGACCGCGATCCGGACGGCCGCTGCGGAGCGCGCGGCGACGGGGAACCCCCAGGGGAGGTCGGGATGTCGAGGACGGTGACGTCGAGGACTGCAGGGGTGGGTGCGGCGGTGTCGGGGGACACCGGGGCACGAGGGGCTCGCCGGGGCGCGCGGCTGCGCGGAGGGGCGTCCCTCGCGGCGCTGCTGGCCGCCGGTGCGCTGCTGGCGGGCTGCGGGACTGCTGCGCCCGAGGCGGCCGACGCCGAGGGCCCGGAGCCGGCCGCGGTCGCGATCCCGGCCCCGGCCGCGCCGGAGCGGGACGGCGCGGCGGCGGACGACGCGGCAGGGAACGCCTCCGGCATCGTGACGACCGGGGGTGAGCAAGGTGAGGGCGGCCAGGGCCAGGACGGCGATGGCCGGAGCGGCGACGAGCAGGGCCAGGGAGGCGACTACCAGGGCGAGGGCGCCCCGGGCCCGTCCGCGGCGGACCTGCCCGCCTCGTGGGCCGGCACCTACTCGGCCGAGGGCCTTCCTCTCGGCGGCGGGTATCTCGTCGTGCAGAACCTCTACGGCGAGCACCGCGGGGCCACGTCCCTGGAGGCCTCCGACATCGCCGGCAAGGAGTTCTTCGCGAGCAGCGGAGCGACCTGCGAGGGCGCGGCGACCCTCGCCGGCGACACCGCCGACTGCGTCCTGCCCGACGACGGCCGAGGCATGGGCGAGCAGACCGCCGTCGTCCACCTCGTCCCCGCGGCGTTCGGCGCGACCTCGCTGCTCGTCGAGGTCGGCGTCACGGACGGCCTCGCCGTCGCCGAGGCCCCGCAGGGCGTCGGCAGCCTGAGTGTGGCGCTGCCGAGCGAGGTCACGCTGGAGGAGGTCGAGGGCGCCATGGTCACCGCGGTGATGATGGCCGACAGCCCCGAGGGTCCGCTGCCCGAGGAGCTCGACGTGCGATGCGAGCTGCGCGACGGCGGCCGGCACGCGCTGTGCGAGATCGTCGGCACCCCCGACGGCGGCGGCGACGGCAGCTGGTACGGCACGCTGCAGCCCGGCTACGGCAACTACGTCGTGCTCGCCACGAAGCTGCCCGCCTGACCTGACTCCGCCGGGCTCCCGGCGGTGCTCAGGCGAAGGGCGCCGAGGCCTCGTCCAGTGTGGCGACGTCCTGCGCGGAGAGCTCGAGAGCCGTGCCTGCGAGGAGGGCCGGCAGCTGCTCGGGCGTGCTCGCCGAGGCGATCGGGGCGGTCGTGCCCTTGGCCAGCAGCCAGGCGATCGCGACGGATGCCGGCTCCGCGTCGTGCGTCGCGGCGACCTCGGTGAGCACGTCCACCACGGCCAGGGCGTCCTCGGTGAGATTGTCCTCGACCATGCCCTTGCGGGCGCGGCCCTCGAGGTCCTCCTTCGTGCGGTACTTGCCGGTCAGCAGGCCGGAGGCGAGGGAGAAGTAGGGCATGACGGCCGCGTCGAACTCGCGTGCGATCGGGGCGTAGTCCTTCTCGTACGCGGCGCGGGCCAGCAGGTTGTAGTGCGGCTGGATCGCGACCGGCACGGTGAGGCCCTCGCGGGTCGCGACCTCGAACCACTCCCGCATCCGCTCCGGGGAGTAGTTCGACAGGCCCAGGTGGCGCACCCTGCCGGAGCGGACCAGGCCGTCGGCGATCCGCACCTGCTCCTCGATCGAGACCGCCTCGTCGTCGTAGTGGGCGTAGTAGAGGTCGATGCGGTCGGTGCGCAGCCGCTCGAGCGACTCGTCCAGCGCCGCCTCGACGTTCGCGGCCGACAGGCCCGTGCGCGACGGCTTCGCGCCGACCTTGGTGGCCAGCACGATCTCCTCGCGATTCCCGCGCGCCTCGAACCATTCGCCGAGCACCGTCTCGGAGTCGCCGCCCTCGCTGCCCTCGGCCCAGGCGGCGTAGGCGTCGGCGGTATCGATGAAGCTGCCGCCGGCGGAGACGAAGGCGTCCAGCACGGCGAAGGACGTCTCGCGGTCCGAGGTCCAGCCGAAGGTGTTCCCGCCGAGGTTCAGCGGGAGCACCTCGAGGTCGGTGCGGGGCAGAAGGGTCAGGGATGCGGTCGGAGCAGAGGTCATGGAGCACTCCTCGTGACGTTGCGGGGCCGGGTGCGTCCGCGCCCGTCGGCTCTCGGGCCGCGGGCGCGGCGGTGACCGGCCGGTACGCCCACGACGCTAGCGCGCCTCCCTGACCGGCGGCCGATGCCGTCCGGGGGCGGGGGCGAGTGGCGTGGCAGCTCGGGCGCCGCGCGGCGCAGTCGGCGGTCGGCGCGAGGTTCGTCGTCCAGCCCGGTCCCCGGGAGGTCGACTACCCTGGCCGTGCCCGCCCCGCCGGGCCCCGACCAGCCCCGGAAGGAGCACGGCACGTGCCGAACGCCCAGGACCCCAGCACCCCGGACCCCGACCCCCGCGCACCCCGCCGACCCGCCCCGATGACCGTAGCGCTGGTGCTGATCGGGATCATCCTGCTCCTCTCGATCGGTGCGTACGCGCTGGTCACCGCCTGGCTCGGCTGAGCCCGCCGCGCCGTCGTCGGCAAGGGCCCGCGACCCCCGCCGCTCCGCCGTGCCCGTCCTCTAGGCTCGATGCATGAGCACGGGACGGGGGACGCCCTCCGACTACGACTGGGAGGACGGCGCCGACGCGCCGGACGCCTCCGACCCGTCCGCGCGCACCCCCGCCGACCCCGCCGCCCTGCCCGCGCTTCCCCGCCGGGGCGCGCGCGCCGTCCCCTCGCGCGACCTCACGGCCGACGTCCCCGCCTGGTCAGCGGGGGCCGAGGCCGACGCGACCAGCGCGGCTTCCGAGGAGCACTCCGGCATCCCCGACGGACTCTTCGACACCCCCGCCGAGGGCCCCTACGGCGCGCCGTCCTTCACCTACGACGCCCTGGAGGCGACGCCCGACGAGGAGCGCCGCGACGGCCGCCTGCCCGCCTGGGCGATCCTCGCCATGGTCGCCGTGCAGGGCGCGGCCGCCGTCGCGATCGTCGCCCTCGTGCTCGGCGCCGGGCAGAACCTGCTCGGCGGCGGTGCGGCGGACCCGTCGGCCGCGCCGCCCTCCGCGCCCGCCACCCGCTCCGCGCCGCCCGCGCAGACCGAGCAGCCGCGCGAGCCCGGCACCGTCCTCGACGCGGACGGGCGCGAGGTCACCGACGGCACCGGCGGCTACGACCGGCCCGCGACCGTCGGCGAGCACACCGTCGCCTGGAGCGTCTGGACCGGCGGGACGCTCAGCGTCACCCCGCTGGCGGTCGACCTCGACGCGACCCTGCCCGGTGCGAGCGGCGAGGGCGCCATCCAGGAGGGCTATCGCCTGGTCCTGGTCGAGTACGAGGTGCGCTACGACGGGACCGGGCACCTCGCGCCCGCCGAGGAGCTGTGGCTGACCGGCGAGTCCTCGCGCACCTACTTCCCGGACGTCGGCGAAGGCCTCGTCCCGGACCCGATGAAGCGCATCACCCCGCTCGCCGACGGGGCCAGTGCCCGCTTCCACAGCGCCTTCGTGGTGCCCGAGGCGGAGGTGGAGAGCTTCCGGCTCGGGGTCGAGACGTTCAGCGGAGAGGTCCTCTACTTCGCGACCACCTGAGCGCGCCGTCGGCTGGTGGTCGCCGGCGCCCGGGCGCCGGCGCGTCGGCCGCGAGCCGGGGGCTTGCGGACCGGAGGTGCGCGGGACGGAGGAAGCAGGCCGCGTGCGCTAGCGTGAGGGTGCCCCGCGCAGGGGCAGCGCACCGCACCGGGGGAGGGGCGGCGACGACCGCGGAGCGGCGCGCCGCAGGAGGAGTCGACATGCAGCCCACGCCGCCCACCCAGCCGCTGCCCGAACACCGCCCCCGCACCTCCTTCTACGGCGCGGTCGCCGCCGTCTCGGTGATCGCGGGACTGCTGCTCGGCGTCGGCGGCTTCTTCGGGATCCGGGCGCTGCAGGGGCCGCCCTCCCCGGGCGAGGAGGAGGTCGCGACGGAGCAGACCGTCCCCGAGGGCGGCGAGGTCCTCGCCGAGGCCCCCGTCGGCCCCGACGAGGCGGTGGCGCACGACGCCGTCGTCCCCTTCGAGCCGGCGGAGGACAGCGGCCGCGTCGACGTGCGGATCACCGCCGTGGACTGGGACGCGACCGAGCAGATCCGGGAGACGAACTCCCTGAACGACGATCCCGCCGAGGGGATGAAGAACATCATGGTCACCTTCGAGGGGGTCCATCGCGGGGAGAAGCCCTTCGCCACCTACGGCGGCCACTGGATCGACGTCACCTACGTGGCCGCCGACGGCACCGAGCACAAGAACGGCGCCCAGGTCACCCCGCTCTACTACGAGATCTCGCAGAAGGAGACCGCCGTGCCGACGGACGAGATCCTCTCCCAGCAGGCCTTCGTGGTCCCCGAGGGGATCCGGGGGGAGGGGCACTTCGTGCTCACCCCGCGCGCGGGCGATGTCCAGGAGGGCATCTGGATCCGCGCGAGCTGAGGCGGTCGGACGGAGCGGCCTCGGTGGACACCCGGCCCCGACCTGGGGCATGATCTACCTGAAACCCGCAGTATCAGACAACTGTGCGGCACTCGACGACGAGAATGCGAAAGGTCCCTGATGAGCAGCTACACCGAGCACGTCACCCGAGTCCTCACGGAGGATCGCGAGCATCCCGGACTCGGCACCGTGGCCGTGCTGACCTTCGCCCCGCCGGAGGGCGAGGAGCGCCGCCCCGCGACCCTCGGCCCGCGTTCCATCGAGGCCGTCACCGGCGCGATCGCCGCCGCGCTCGACCGGGCCGAGGCCGGGGAGATCCGCGCGATCGCCCTGACCGGCACCGGCCGCACCTTCCTCGCCGGCGCCGACCTGTCGATGTTCGCCGACCCCACCGCCGCCGAGAACGTCCGCGCGATGACCCGCGCCGCCCACGACCTGCAGGTCCGCGTGCGCACCAGCCCCGTCCCGATCCTCGCCCACTTGAACGGCGTCGCCCTCGGCGGCGGCCTCGAGGTCGCGCTCATGGCCGACGTGCGCACCGCCGCCCCCGGCGTGCGCGGCATCGGCCTGCCCGAGACGAGCCTCGGCATCCTCCCCGGCTGGGGCGGCACCACGCTGCTGCAGTCCGTCGTCGGCGCCGAGACCGCCGTGCGGATGGTCCTCGAGGACCCCGCCCGCGACCGCCAGCTCACCGCCGAGAAGGCCCAGGAGGCCGGGCTCGTCGACGAGATCGCCGCCGACCTCGACGAGGCGCTCGAGCAGTTCGCCGCGCTGGTCGCGGCCCATGTCGACGTCGACGAGACCGACACCGACGTGGTCGACCCCGCCGTCGTCGGCGAGACCGCCCCGGCCGGAGCCTCGGGCGCCTGGGGCGGCCGCGCCCCGGCCCTGCCCGCCGCCGACTCGCCCGAGGCCGAGGAGCTGCTGGACGCTCTCGACGCCCCGCACAGCCCCGCCGAGACCCGCCGCGCCTGGGCGCAGCGCCTCGAGGCGCAGGGCGCCCCCGCCGTCGGCCGCGCCCTGATCCTGCTGCAGCAGCTGCCCGGCTCCACCCTCGAGGACGCCCTGGCCCGCGAGGCCGACGCGCTCGCCGAGCTCGTCCGCAGTGATGCCGCCTCCGCATCCCTCTACTCCGCCGAGTTGCTGCGCCGCGGCAAGCCCGGCCGCACCCCGGTCGAGGGCGCGCGGGAGATCGCGCGCGTCGGCGTCGTCGGCGCCGGGCTGATGGCGTCCCAGATCGCGGCGCAGCTCGCGCTCGGCCTGCAGGTCCCCGTCGTGATGCGCGACCTCGACGAGGCCATCGCCGAGAAGGGCCTGGCCGCCGCCCGCGACGTGATCGCCCAGACCGCCGCCCGCGGACATCTCGATGAGCAGACCGCGACCGCGATCGCCGAGAACCTCTCCGCCACCACCGACCTGCAGGAGCTCGCCGGCTGCGACCTCGTGATCGAGGCGGTGCCGGAGGTGCTGACGATCAAGAAGTCCGTCTTCGCCGAGCTCGAGGGCGTCCTCGCCGAGGACGCGCTGCTGGTCACCAACACCTCCTCGCTCTCCGTGTCGAGGATGGCCGAGGACCTCGCCCGCCCCGAGCGGGTCGTCGGCCTGCACTTCTTCAACCCCGTCGCGAAGATGCCGCTGGTCGAGGTGATCCACACCGAGAAGACCGATGAGCAGACCCTCGCCACCGGTCTCGAGGTGGTGCGCCGCCTGCGGAAGTTCGCGGTGCGCAGCGCCGATGCGCCCGGCTTCATCGTCAACCGACTGCTCTTCCGCGTGCTCGGCGGCGTGCTCGCCTCCCTCGACGCCGGCGCGGACCCGGTGGAGGTCGACGCCTCCCTCGACGCGCTCGGCATGCCGATGCGCCCCTTCGAGCTGCTGGACCTGGTGGGGCTCGGCGTCGCCGACCACGTGGGCCAGGTGCTGCTCGAGGAGCTCGGCGACCGCTTCCACGCCTCGCCGGGGCTCGGCGTCATGGCGCAGGGCGGCGTCCACTTCACCGAGCGCAGCCGCACCTCCGTGCACCCGCCGGTCTCCCCGACGGTCGCGCAGGTCTTCGGCGAGGGCGAGCGTCCCGCCGGCATCGAGCCGCTGGTCGGCGAGGCGCTGCTGGAGAAGGTGCGGGCGGGCCTGGCCGAGGAGATCCAGCTGATGATCGAGGAGGGCGTGGTCGAGCAGCCCGAGCAGGTGGACCTCGCGCTGATCCTCGGCGCGGGCTTCCCCCGCCACCGCGGCGGGATCACCCCCTATCTCGACGCATCCGGTGCCTCCGAGCGCACCACCGGCAGCGCCTTCCACGGGGAGCGGTTCACCGCGGGGCGCTGACCCCGGTCCCGACGGGGGCGGCCATCGCGCGGAGACGCGCGGTGCCGCCCCGTTCTCGTGCGGAGCATCGTGACCGGACTGCGACATGGGGAGAGCTGAACGGCGCCTGGACGCGCTCTACGATGACGCGGACGGACCCGCGCGGGTTCGTGCAGAGCACGTCCCGCCAGCAGAGAGGGGTCGGCGCCGCAGTCGGCGCCGGAACGGACCATGTCGCAGCCACCGCAGAACCCGTGGGGTCAGCCCCCGTCCGACGACCAGTACGGGCAGCAGTCCGCGAACGGTGGCTACGGGCAGGGCCCGCAGCCCTATGGCCAGCAGCAGGGCTACGGCGAGGAGGGGTACGGGCAGCAGGGGTACGGCCAGGGCTCGCCGAGCGGTGCCTACGGGCAGCCCTCCCCGAACTCCGGCTACGGCCAGGATCCGCAGGGCTGGGGTCAGGCGCCGTCCGCCGCGCCCGCCTTCGGGGCCGACGGCCAGCAGCCTTACGCCCAGCACGCCGAACCGCCGAAGAAGTCCTCGAAGACCCCGCTGATCGTCTGCGCGGGCTGTGCGGTGCTGGCCCTGATCGTGCTCCTCGTCGGCGGCGGCATCTTCCTGTTCACCCGCGACGGCGGGGAGCCCACGGACGACCGGACCACCTCGGAGCAGGCCACCACCGAGGACGGCGAGGAGCCGACCGAGGAGGACGCCACGACCGAGGAGGCGACCTCGGAGGAGGCGACGACCGAGGAGGCCACCTCGGAGGAGGCGACCGAGGCCGCCGCCGACGGCAAGGGCACCAAGGACGCCCCCTACGTGATCGGCGAGAAGTTCACCGTCGAGGACGGCGAGGGCGGGACCCTCGACGTCACCATCGGTGACGTGAACTGGGACGCGACCGACGAGGTCATGGGTGCCAACGAGTTCAACGAGGAGCCCGGGGAGGGCGAGACCTACATCCTCGTGCCGGTGTCGATGACCTACCACGGAGACGGCACGTCGGAGCCCGGCTTCTCCCTCATGGTCGACTACGTGACCGAGGGAGGGAACTCCTACAGCGACGCCGGCTCCGTGACGCCGAAGAGCTGGCTCGACGTGGGCACCCTCCACGACGGCGGCACCGGGGAGTGGGAGATCGGCATCCTGATCCCGGCCGACCAGGCGAAGAACGGCCACTTCGCCGTCTCCCCGCTGCTGAACTTCAGCGCTGAGGACGTCTGGGTCAAGGCCGCCTGAGGCCGAGCCCGCCACCATGACGGCCCGCCGGCTTCCGGAGCGCACCGGAAGCCGGCGGGCCGTCGTCCGTGAGGGGCCGCGCACACTGCGCTGCGGGGCGAGCCGCGGGCGCTGATGCCGGTGGGGCGGGGACCGGCCCTCCGGTCGTCCGAGGGAGTCGGCTGCAGCGTCCGTCGGCAGTCCAGCGACGGGACCCGCTCAGCGGCGGGGCGCCGCCCAGCTCTCGAGCCGCTCCAGCGCCTGCTCGATCGTCGCGCGCGACTTGCAGAAGGCGAGCCGCAGGTGCGAGGAGGCGTCGCCCGCTTCGCCGTCGCGGTAGAAGGCCGACAGCGGGATCGCGACCACCCCGGCCTCCTCGGGGAGGCGCTCGGCCAGGGCGCGGGCGTCGCTCTCGCCGAGCGGGCCCGCGTCGGCGACGGTGAAGTATCCGGCCTCCGGCACGCTCACCCGGAAGCCGATCCGGCGCAGACCGTCGGTGAGCAGGTCGCGCCGAGCGCGCAGGTCGGCGGCGAGGTCGTGGAATACCGTCGGATCCATCCGCAGCCCGGCGGCGACCGCGGGCTGGAAGGGAGCGCCCGAGGCGTAGGTCAGCCACTGCTTGACCCCGGTGATCGCCGTGATCAGCTCGGGCCGCGCCGTGATCCAGCCGATCTTCCACCCGGTCACGGCGAAGGTCTTGCCCGCCGAGGAGATCGAGATCGTGCGGTCCTGCGCCCCGGGCAGCGTCGCCGGCGGCAGATGGGCGTGGCCGAAGGTGAGGTGCTCGTAGACCTCGTCGGTGACGATCAGCGCATCGTGCCGCTGCGCCTCCTCGACGATCGCCTGCAGCGCCTCCACCCACAGCATCAGACCGGTGGGGTTGTGCGGGGTGTTCACGAGCACCAGGCGGGTGCGCTCGGAGAACGCCGCGCGCAGCGCGTCCCGGTCCACGTCCAGCACCAGGTCCCCGTCGTCGGCCGCCGAGCCGGTGTCTGTGGCGGAGCCCGGCCGGGAGGTGATCGGGACGGTGCGGTGCACGCCGCCCGCGAGCGCGATCAGCGCCGCGTACTGGTCGTAGAACGGCTCGAGCGTGATCACCTCGTCGCCCGGCTCGACCAGCGCCAGGATCGTCGCGGCCAGCGCCTCCGTCGCCCCGGTCGTGACCAGCACCTCCGTGGCAGGGTCCCAGCGCAGTCCGTACCAGCTCGCCTGGTGCTCGGCCACGGCCTCGCGCAGCTCCGCCTCGCCCGCACCCGGCGGGTACTGGTTGCGCCCGCGCCGGATCGCGTCGATCGCCGCCTCGGCGACCAGGGCGGGAGGGTCGTCGTCGGGATAGCCCTGCCCGAGGTTCAGCGCGTCGTGGGCGGCGGCCTTCGCCGACATCTGCGCGAACACGGTGGGTTGTGCCTGCCCGCCCACGAGCAGGCCGGCAGCGGCGGCGGCACGGGTCCAGGGACCGGAGGAGTTCATGGGTCCGAGTCTCTCAGAGCTGCGGAGCCGTACGGCGGCGATCGCGGTGCATGGGCACCCGGCGTGCTGACTGCGCATGCTCGCAGGGCGTCGTGACCGTGCGCTCGCACCAGGCATGCGCGCCGCGCAAGGGCCCAGGGCAGTGACGTTCTGTGCCCGTGGCGACTCATGTCGGCGCGCGCATGAGTCGCCGGGGGTACAAAACCTGGCCTGGCCGTGGGGAGGGGAGGGGCCGAGGGGCCGGGCCGCATCGGCGGAACCGAGCGGGACGAGACGTCAGCGGCGGGGCCGAGCGGCCCGATGCTCAACGGCGGGGGAAGACCAGCCGCCCGTAGGTGACATAGCGGAACGAGGTCGAGACGATCTGGCCGAGGAAGGTGCCGGAGATGTTGTCCGCGAGCGGGGAGTCCAGTCCCAGCACGTACCGCGAGAAGGCGAGGCACGCGAGCTGCAGCCCCGTCGCGATCACGTTGACCAGGATGAACAGCATGATCGAGCGGGTCGTGTCCGGGCGGGGCCGGTCCCCGAAGGTCCACAGCCGGTTGCCCAGATAGGTCAGGCACGAGGCGACCGCGACCGTGAGCACCTTCGCCGTGAGCGGGCTGCCGTGCATGAGGCCCTCGCCCCAGCCCTGCGTGGGATGCCAGAACACCAGCAGGTTGTACATCGCGGCGTCCAGCAGGAACACCAGCCCGCCGACGACCAGGAACTTCAGGGTCGAGCGGAGGTGGTCGTCCACCAGCGCGCCCGCCCGGTCGCGGAAGGTGCGTCGGGTCCCGGCCGATGTCGCGGGGGAGTGCTCGGCCGTCCCGTCCTCGGACAGGGAGGGGCCGCGGAGCGTGGTGGACGGAGCGCTGCGCCCCGTCGTCTCGTCCGGCGACAGCACGCCCGGCACTGTACCGGACCCGGTACCATCGTGGACCTGCCGCAGCGACGGGTCGGCGGCGCCGCACGCGGCGCCCGGCCCTGGGAGCGCGCGGTACCGACCGCTGCGACGGGAGGCGCCCCCGAGGGGTGCGCCGGCCCTGGAAGCGCGCGGTCACGTCGCCCGACGGCGCCCGTCCCCGGACGGCACTCGTCACGAGGCGGAGCCCGTCGGCCCCCGCGCCGCAGACCGCCCCGGCGACACCGACGCACACACCCCGAGAAAGGCCCCCATGACTCACGTCGCCCTGACCATCGCCGGCTCCGAGGCCTCCGGAGGTGCCGGTGCCCAGGCGGACATCAAGACCTTCCACCAGCTGGGCACCTTCGGCGCCGCGGCGC
Organism: Brachybacterium sp. SW0106-09; assembly: GCF_001293905.1. Lineage (NCBI taxonomy): Bacteria > Bacillati > Actinomycetota > Actinomycetes > Micrococcales > Dermabacteraceae > Brachybacterium > Brachybacterium sp. SW0106-09. Next base: position 44,192 of record NZ_BCAK01000002.1, on the reverse strand, counting down.
TGACCTGCATCGTCTCCTTCGACCCGAAGAACGACTGGAGCCACCGCTTCGTGCCGCTGGAGCCGCAGCTGATCCTCGACCAGATCGAGGCGGCCACCGCGGTGCACGACATCGACACCACGAAGATCGGCATGCTCGGCACCCCCGCCACGATCGAGACCGTCGCCGGCGCGCTCGCCGAGCGGTCCTTCACCGACGTCGTGCTCGACCCGGTGCTGATCTGCAAGGGCAACGAGGGCGGCTTCGCCCAGGACACCGATGACGCGCTCAAGGCGCAGATCCTGCCGCTGGCCACCTTCGTCACCCCCAACCACTTCGAGACCCTGGCGCTCTCCGGCATGGAGAGCATCGAGACGGTCGAGGAGCTGGCCGAGGCCGCGAAGCGCATCCACGAGGCCTTCGACGTGATCGTGCTGGCCAAGGGCGGGGTCGTGCTCGAGGGCGAGGACGCGGTGGACGTGTTCTACGACGGCGAGCAGACCGTCGAGCTGCGCAGCCCCAAGATCGGCCAGGAGCGCGTCAACGGCGCCGGCTGCACCCTCGCCGCCGCCGTCACCGCCGAGCTCGCCAAGGGCGCCACCCCGCTCGAGGCCGCCCGGACCGCGAAGGCCGTGGTCACCAGCTCCATCGAGAACCGCCAGAAGGGCCACACCCCCTTCGACTCCGTCTACCAGGGCAAGTACCAGGGCTGACGGGTCCCGGGGCGGCCCGGGGTCGGCGACGCCGGGCCGCCCGGCCTCCCGGGGCCGGCCCGTCGGCCATCGAGTGGCAGGTTCCGACCGGTATTCCGGCGGCCGGCGCCGAACCGATCGAAACCTGCCACTCGATATGTCGGGGAGGGCCGGACGCCTGTCGGGGAGGGGGCGGTAGCCGCGGGGCGGGAAGCCGCCGCCGGCGACCGACAGGGCGGTCAGGCAGGGCGTGTGCGGGAAGCCGGTGCCGGGTGGCGCAGGCGGGGTGGCTGGGGCCGGAGGCAGGAGCGGGGCAACCGGTCGGCGGACGACTGAGCAGGGCGGGGGAGCGCGGCTGACCGCCCCCGGCCACGGTCACGAATACATCCCGACATCCGGTCAGCGCTCCCCCCCATGTGGACAGATGTCGCCGGGGGCAGCATTCTCGGAGCATGAACGAGCGCACCACGCCGCCCGACTCCGACGTCGCGGGGCAGGACCCGACCCGCCCCGAGGGCGCGCCCCGCACCGGCGAGCCCCTGATATCTGTGCGCGGCGTCGACAAGCTCTTCGGCGACTTCCAGGCGCTGAAGGGCATCGACCTCGACATCCACCGCGGCGAGGTCGTCGCCCTGATCGGCGCCTCCGGCTCCGGGAAGTCGACACTGTGCCGCTGCCTGAACCGGCTCGAGACGATCACCGCCGGGGAGATCACCATCGACGGGGAGCGGCTGCCCGAGGAGGGCAGGGAGCTCACCCGCCTGCGCGCCGACGTCGGCATGGTGTTCCAGAGCTTCAACCTCTTCCCGCACCTCAAGGCGATCGACAACGTGACCCTCGGCCCGCGCAAGGTGCGCGGAGTGCCGAAGGCCGACGCGGACCGTCAGGCCATGGAGCTGCTCGAGCGCGTGGGCCTCGCCGACAAGGCGAACTCCCTCCCCACGGCGCTGTCCGGCGGTCAGCAGCAGCGCGTGGCGATCGCCCGGGCGCTGGCGATGAAGCCGAAGGCGCTGCTCTTCGACGAGCCGACCTCGGCCCTGGACCCCGAGGTGATCAACGAGGTCCTGGACGTCATGGCCGAGCTCGCGAAGGCAGGGATGACGATGCTCGTGGTCACCCACGAGATGGGCTTCGCCCGACACGTCTGCGACCGCGTGGTCTACATGGACGCCGGTGAGATCGTCGAGGAGGGCGAGCCCGAGCAGTTCTTCACCGCTCCCCGCAGCGACCGCGCCAAGGCCTTCCTGTCCAAGATCCTCGCGCACTGACCCCGGCGCAGCCCGACGTCCGCGCCCCCGCCCCCCGCACACCCCGACCCCCGCTCCGCCCGGAGCGCACGCAGAAACCGGAGAGACCCATGAACCCCACGAGCTTCCGCCCCCGCCGCCGGGCCGTCGTCGCCGCGGCGGCCGCCCTTCCCCTGGTGGGCCTGGCCGCCTGCTCCTCCGACACCGGTGACGGCCCCGACCTCGGCGGCGGCTCCGACGGCGGCGGCGAGGGCTCGGCCTTCGCCGACGTGATCGCCTCCGGCCCCGTCGCGGCCGACGACGCCGTCGCCGGCAGCGCCTGGGCCACCGCGATCAAGGAGAAGGACCAGCTGATCCGCGGCGGCACCGTCGCCAACCAGGTCTTCTCCCTCGCCTCGACCACCGGCGGGCAGCCCACCGGCTTCGACGCGGGCATCACCCAGCTGCTGGCCAAGTACATCCTCGGCGAGGGCGGCGAGGAGAAGGTCGAGTACATCGACACCACCGTCGAGACCCGCGAGACCCTCGTCCAGAACGGGACCGTGGACTGCGTGATCGCGACGTACTCGATCACCCCCGAGCGCCTCGAGGTCATCGACTTCGCCGGCCCCTACTACCTCTCCGGCACCGCGGTCCAGGTGCGCACCGAGGACGCGGAGTCGATCTCCGGGCCCGAGGACCTCACCGGCAAGAACGTCGTCACCCAGGCGAACTCGACCGGCATCCAGGCCGCAGAGGAGTTCATCCCCGACTACGACGCCTCCCTCGTCCAGACCCTCCCGGACAACGAGTCCTGCGTCGCCGCGCTCAAGCAGGGCCGGGCCGACGCCTATGTGCTCGACCAGGGCGTGCTGCTGGGCAACTCCGCCGCGGACCCCGAGGTCACCGTCGTCGGCGAGCCCTTCGTGGACGACCCCTACGGCGTCGGCCTCGCGAAGGACGCCGAGGGCGCGGTCGACTTCGTCAACGCCTTCCTGCAGGAGATCATCGACTCCGGCGCCTGGGAGAAGCTGTGGACCGCCACGATCGGCGAGGTCATGGACACCGAGGCCCCCGAGCCGCCCGTCCCCGGCGAGCTGCCCTCCTGACGGGCTGAGCCGCCTGGCCGACGGGCGGGCCGCCGGCTCGCAGGCCGGGCGTCGGCTCGTCGGCCAGGAGTCGACCAGGCGTCCGGACGTCAGCCCACCGGCCGGATGTCGGCCCGTCGGCCGGACGCCGACCGCACGGCCAGGAGCCGGCCCGTCGGCCGTCCCTGATCCCCTTCCCCCGATCGCACCGAGAGGCCCCAGATGGACGCCATCCGCGAGAACATCCCGCTGCTGCTGCAGGGCATCGGGACGACCGTCGCACTGACCGTGCTCGGCTACGTGTTCGCGCTCGTCGTCGGCACCGTGATGGCGGTGGCGCGGGTCAGCCCGATCCCGCCGCTGCGCTGGGCGGCGACCGTGTACGTCGAGATCTTCCGCAACATCCCGCTGCTGAGCCTGCTGATCCTCATCTCCTTCGGCCTGCCGGACGTCGGGCTGCGCCTGCCGTACTTCTGGTGCGGTGTGCTGGGGCTGACGCTGTCCTCGGCCGCGTTCGTGTGCGAGAACGTGCGCTCGGGCATCAACACGGTGCCCGTCGGCCATGCGGAGGCGGCCCGCTCGATCGGGCTCGGGTTCTTCGGCACGCTGCGCTACGTGGTGCTGCCGCAGGCGTTCCGCTCGATGGTGCAGCCGCTGGTGAACGTGTTCATCGGCACCGTGATCGGCTCGGCGCTGTGCTCGGCGATCGCGGTGCAGGAGGTCACCTGGGTGACGCAGACGCTGAACATCCGCTACGCCCAGGCGGTGCTGATGTTCCTCATCGCCGGCGCCGTCTATCTCGTCCTCTCCCTCGGCGGCGCGGCGCTCGGCGGGGCGATCGAACGTGCCGTCTCCCCGGGCGGTCGCGACCGCTCGCGCGCGAGCAAGGCGCTCGACGTGACGGCAGGAGCCCAGGCATGATCGCGCGTCGACGAACTGCGAGGAACGAGCGGGAGGAGATGCGCCCATGAGCACGACGTCGTCCACCGCCACCCAGGTCCTCTTCGACGCGCCCGGCCCGAAGGGCCGTCGGCGCATCCTGCTGCTGTCGGTCCTCAGCGTGGTCGCGATCCTGGCGCTGCTCGCGGGGGCGCTGTGGCAGTTCCAGTCCAACGGCCAGCTCGACCAGGACAAGTGGATCGTCTACCTGCGGGTGGACTACCTCGCCTTCCTCGGCCAGGGCCTGTGGGGAACCCTCAAGGTCACGGCGCTCGCCGCCGTGGTCGCCTTCCCGCTCGGCCTGCTGCTGGCCCTGGCGCGGCTGTCGCGCTTCCGGGTGCTGAGCATGCTCGCAGCGGTGTGGATCGAGTTCTACCGCGGCATCCCGATGCTGCTGGTGGTCTACGCCTTCCTGCTGGCCCTGCCCGCCTTCGGCGTGACCTTCCCGCGGTTCTGGATGCTGGTGATCCCGATGATCCTGGTCTCCTCCGCCACCACCGCCGAGGTGTTCCGCGCCGGGATCAACGCCGTGGACCGCGGACAGCACGAGGCGGCCGCCGCGATCGGGCTCTCGCGCCGCGATGCGATGAGCTCGGTGATCCTGCCGCAGGCGGTGCGCCTGGTGCTGCCGAGCCTCATCCTCGCCCTGGTCACGCTGCTGAAGGACTCGACCCTCGGCTACGTGGTCAGCTACAACGAGCTGCAGTTCCAGGGCAAGACGCTCGTGTCGATCACCCGCTACCTGGTGCAGACGTACCTGGTGGTCTCGGTGATCTACATCGTCATCAACTTCCTGCTCACCCGGATCGCGCTCGCGCTGGACGCGCGGATGAAGGCCCGCGCCGCCGCGGGCTGAGCGCGGCGGGGCGGGCTCCGGCCGCACCGGCTCGTCCCGTCGGCCGTCTCGTCCCGTCCCTCGAGCCGTCCCGTCGGCCGACCGGCGCGACCGCTGTCCCGTCGGCCGCCCCGCCCTCGCCCCCTCCAGGAAGGCCTCTCCCATGTGCCGTCTGCTCGGCGTCGTCTCCCGCGGCGCGCTCCCGCTGCACCAAGTGGTGCCCGACGAGCTCCCGCTGTTCACGGCGCTCTCCGAGCGGCACAAGGACGGCTGGGGCGTGGCCTCCTATCCCGCGGGCACGGGGGCCGACGGGGGCGACGACCCCGCCCCGATGCTCCCGCTGCTGCGCCGCGGCACCGACACCGCCCTCGCCTCGAACGACTACGGGGACGCGGTCGCGGAGGCGCGCGGCGAGGTGATCGTGGTGCACCTGCGTCGGGCGAGCGTGGGCCTCGCGCTGACCCCCGAGAACACCCACCCCTTCGTCGAAGGGGAGATGACCTTCAGCCACAACGGCCAGTTCGACCTCTCCGACGAGCTGCGCGAGCGGATCCTCGCCCGCGGCGGCCGCACCCCGCTCGGCACCACCGACTCCGAGCTGTTCCTCTCGCTGATCACCGCCTGGGCGGGCGAGCTCCCGCCGTGGGAGGGGCAGACGGACTGGGCGCTCGCGATCCAGCACGCGGCCACCGAGCTCACCGCGCTGACCACGGAGCTCTTCGGCCGCCCGCCCGAGTCGCTGAACTGCCTGCTCACCACGCCCGGCACGCTCGTCGCCTTCGCGCAGCACGACCCGCCCCAGGCCCCGGCCGATCAGCCGGCGGAGGTGTACGACCTGCGCTGGCGCGCCGACCACGACCGGGTGCTCGTCTCCTCGACCGGCTACCCGCAGGCGGGCTTCGCGACCCTCGCACAGGGGGCGGCGCTGACCGCGCACCGCGGCAGCCTCCGAGTGGAGGAGAATCCGCCGCTGGGTCTGAACGCGGCGGACCGATCGGCCTGGCGCGACCCCGCGCGTCGGGTCACTCGATAGGGTTGGTCCCTCCGGCAGTGACAGCTCGTCGGCCCGACCATCCTGGGAGGCCCCGTGATCGGTTTCGAGAACGTCCGCAAGGAATACCCGGGCGGCACGCTCGCGGTCGAGGACTTCACCCTCGAGATCGCCTCCCACGAGGCGGTCGCGCTCGTGGGCACCTCCGGCTCCGGCAAGACCACCCTCATGCGCATGATCAACCGGATGGTCGACCCCACCTCCGGACGCGTCACAATCGACGGCGAGGACGTCGCGGGGATGGATCCCGTCGCGCTGCGCCGCTCCATCGGCTACGTCATGCAGGCCTCGGGCCTGCTGCCCCACCGCACCGTGCTGGACAACATCACCACCGTCCCCGTGCTGCGCGGCACCGCGAAGGGCGCCGCGCGTGAACGGGCCCGCGAGCTCATGGACACCGTGGGCCTCGACCCGGAGCTCGCCTCCCGCTATCCCGCCCAGCTCTCCGGCGGCCAGCAGCAGCGCGTCGGCGTCGCCCGCGGCCTCGCCGCCGACCCGAACATCCTGCTCATGGACGAGCCCTTCGGCGCCGTCGACCCGATCGTGCGGGAGGAGCTGCAGAGCGAGCTGCAGCGCCTCCAGCGCGAGCTGCGCAAGACGATCGTCTTCGTCACCCACGACATCGACGAGGCCTTCCGCATCGGCGACCGCGTCGTGATCCTCCGCCCCGGCGGCCGGATCGCCCAGGTCGGCACCCCGCAGGAGATCCTCGCCGACCCGGCCGACGACTTCGTGGCCAGCTTCGTCGGCGCCGACCGCGGCGCCCGCACCCTGCACGTCGAGCATGTCGACGGCCGCGACGTCGTCGTCGACGCGGACGGGCGCGCCGCCGGGGTGCTCGCCGGCGCCCCCGCGCCCGGCGGGGCCGGCTCGCACCGGGCCGGCGCGAACGGGGTCGGCTCGAGCGCGGCCGACGGGGGCCGCGAGGGCGAGCGCGGGCAGGAGCGGCCCCGGTGAGCTGGGTCCTCGACAACCTCGACGTGATCGCGGGATACACCGGCGCGCACCTGGTCCAGGCGCTGCCGCCGATCCTGCTCGCCTTCGCGCTCTCCCTGCCGCTGGCGAAGCTCGCGAACTCCCGCGGCTGGCTGCGCACCGGCGTGACCACCACCGCCGGGCTGATGTACGCGATCCCGTCCCTGCCGCTGTTCGTGCTGCTGCCGGGCCTGATCGGCACCGGCGTGCGCAGTCCGCTGAACATCGTCGTCGCCCTGACCCTCTACGGCCTCGCGCTCATGGTCCCCACCGCCTCCGACGGCTTCCGCTCCGTCTCCCGCGATGTGCTCGGCTCCGCGACCGCGCAGGGCTTCGCCCCCGTCGCCCGCTTCTGGCAGGTTGAGCTGCCGCTGGCCGGACCGGTGCTGCTGGGCGGGGTGCGGGTCGTCGCGGTCAGCACGATCTCGCTGGTCACCGTCGGCGGCGTGCTCGGCGTGCCGAGCCTGGGGATGCTGTTCGTGGACGGGGTGCGGCGCGGGATCGTCGCCGAGATCGCCGCCGGCGTCGTCGCGACCGCCGCTCTCGCGCTGCTCACCGATGCGCTGCTGGTGCTGCTGGGCCGCCTGCTGATGCCCTGGCACCGCGGACGGGAGGGGAGCAGGCCGTGAACGAGAACCCCTTCCTCGGAGCCCTCGAATGGCTCTCCGACCCGGCGCGCTGGACCGGGCCGTCCGGGATCCCCCTGCGCACCGCCGAACATCTCGGCTACACAGCGCTCGGCGTGCTGGTCGCTGCGCTGATCGCCGTGCCCGTCGGGCTGTACGTCGGCCACACCGGCCGGTTCAAGGGCCTCGCCGTCGGCGCCGCGGGCGTGGCACGCGCCCTGCCCACCCTGGGCCTGGTGACCCTGTTCGCGCTGCTGGTGGGGATCGGGCTCACCGCGCCGCTGCTCTCCTTCGTGATCCTGGCGATCCCGTCGCTGCTGGCCGGGGCCTACTCCGCCGTCGAATCGGCGGACCCCGCCACCGTCGACGCCGCCCGCGCCCAGGGCATGACCGAAGGGCAGATCCTCACCCGGGTCGAGCTCCCGCTGGGGATGCCGCTGCTGGTGGGCGGGGTGCGCGGCGCGACCGTGCAGGTCGTCGCCACCGCCATGCTCGCCGCCTATGTGGGCAGCGGCGGCCTGGGCCGATACATCTTCCAGGGCCTCGGCTCCCAGGACTATCCGCAGATGATCGCCGGCTCCCTGCTGGTCATCGTGATCGCCCTCGTGCTCGACCTGGCCCTGCTGCTGCTCCAGCGCGCCACCGCACCGCGCGGGACGGCGGCCGCATGAGTCCCGTCTGCCCGACCAGTACCGTCGGCGGCGGGTCCGGTCAGGTGCCGGCGTGTGGCGTACCTCTATGCCTATATAGGCATAGAGGAACGCCACACGACCGTAGTCGACCATCCCTCGCCGCATCGCCGGCTCCCGCCGTCCGCCCCACCCCAGGAGAACCCTCATGAGCATCCACAACACCCGTCGTCACCTGCTGGGCGCCCTCGGCGCGGGCGGGCTCGCCCTCGGCGCCGCGGCCTGCGGCAGCTCCGACCCCTTCGAGGAGGACGGCGGCTCCGGCGCCGCCGGCTCCGACGGCGGCGGCGAGGCTCCCGCGGGCGCGCTCGCCATCGGCTCCCAGGCCTACTACTCCAACGAGATCATCGCCGAGCTGTTCGCGCAGGTGCTCGAGAAGGCGGGCTTCACCGTCGACCGCCAGTACCAGATCGGTCAGCGCGAGGTGTACATGCCCGAGCTCGAGGCCGGGTCGCTGGACCTGCTGCCCGAGTACCTCGGGAACCTCCTGCAGCACTACCAGCCAGACGCAGGCTCGGCGAGCCCCGAGGAGATCAGCTCCTCCCTCGAGGAGGCCCTGCCGGAGGGACTGCGCGTGCTGTCCTTCGCCGAGGCCTCCGACCAGGACTCCTACACCACCACCTCCGACTTCGCCTCCACGCACTCCCTCAGCACGATCGGCGACCTCGCAGGCGTCGAGGAGGACCTGAAGATCGCCGCGAACAGCGAGTTCGAGACGCGGCCCTACGGCCCCGAGGGCGCGAAGGCGGTGTACGACGTGGACATCGCCGTGGTGCCCGTGGAGGACTCCGGCGGCCCGCTGACCGTCCAGGCCCTCCTGGACGGGGACGTCCAGCTCGCCGACATCTACAGCGCCGATCCCTCCATCGCCGAGAACGACCTGGTGGTGCTCGAGGACCCGGAGTCGATGATCCTGCCGCAGAACGTGGTCCCCGTCGTCTCCGAGAAGATCGACGAGCAGGCGGCCGAGGCGATCGAGGGCGTGATCGCCGAGCTCAGCGCCGACGACCTCGTCGAGCTGAACCGGCAGAGCGTCGTGGACCAGGCCTCCAGCGCCGACATCGCCACCGGCTGGCTGACGGAGAAGGGCCTGCTCTGATGCGCATCGTGGTCACCGGGGCGAGCGGCAAGGTGGGCGGCGAGGTCACCCGCCTGCTCCACGGGGCGCCCGGGATCACGCTGCGCCTGGTCGGCCGGAGCCTCTAGCGCCTCCCCGCGCTCGAGGGCGTCGAGCAGGCACAGGCCGGGTTCGGCGACGCGGACGCCTGCGCCGCCGCCTTCGACGGGGCCGACGTGCTGCTGCTGGTCTCCGCCGGCGAGGCCGAGGACCGGCTCGACCAGCACCGCACCGCGATCGATGCCGCGGCCCGCGCCGGAGTGGGACACGTGGTCTACACGTCCTTCCTCGGTGCGTCCGACGACGCCGGCTTCACCCTCGCCCGCGACCACGGCGCGACCGAGGAGATGCTGCGCGACTCGGGGATGGCCTGGACGTTCCTGCGCGACAGCTTCTACGCCGACGTGCTGCTCGACTTCGCCGCCGACGACCGGGTGATCCGCGGCCCGGGCGGCACGGGCCGCTGCGCCTTCGTCGCCCGCCGCGACGTGGCCGAGGTCGCCGCCCGGATCCTGCGCGACCCCGCCCCCTGCGCCGGGCGGGCGCTGGACCTGACCGGCCCGGTCGCGGTCAGCCTCGCCGAGGCGGCGCTGCTGATGACGCGCGCGACGGGCGAGGAGTACGAGTACGTCGACGAGACGATGGCCGAGGCCCGCGCCTCCCGTGCCCCCTACGGCGCAGCGGATTGGCAGGTCGAGGCGTGGATCAGCACCTACACCGCGATCCGCGACGGCGAGCTCGAGCTCGTCTCCGGGCACGTCCAGGAGGTCCTGGGGCGGGCGCCGCTCGGCCTCGAGGAGGCGGTCGTCGACCCGCTGTGAGCGGGGGAGGGGCTCCTCAGCCCGGGCTCAGCTCACCGCGCCGAGCCGGCGCGAGATCGCATCGGCCGCGGCACGGGTCCGGGCGGCGAGCTCGGGGAGCTGCTCGGCCCCGGCGCGGTAGAAGGGCGCCGCGAGCAGCACGGCGCCGGCGACCTCCCCGCGGTGGTCGCGCACCGGCGCGGAGAGGGAGACCTCGTCCTCGGAGGTCTCGCGGTCGTTGAGCGCGTACCCCTGCTCCCGCACCCGGGCGAGCCGCTCCATGTAGTCGCCGGTCTCCCAGCCCTCCTCGAGCCGGATCGTGCCGGCAACGACCAGGGCCTCCGCCTCGGCGGGCTCGAGGGCTGCGAGGAGCACCTGCACGGTCGAGCTCAGCGCCGTGCGGTAGTGGCTTCCGAGCACCGAGGTGTGCTTGATCTGGTGGCGGCTCGGGACCTGCTCCACCGTCACCGACGCCGCGCCGTTCCAGACCGCGAGCGCGGAGGTCTCCCCGGTGCGCTCGGCGAGGTCCTGCAGGTCCTCGAGCGCGACCCGGCGCACGTCGAGCTCCGCCAGCAGCGGCCCGGCGACCGCGATCAGGCCCAGGCCCAGCCGGTAGCGGCGGGAGGCCTCGTCGCGCTCGACCACCCGCTCCTGCTCGAGGGTCGCCAGGATCCGCGAGACGCTCGACTTGTGCAGGCCGACCTGCTCCGCGATCTCGGTGACGCCCTGCTGCGGATGCTCCACGGTGAAGCAGCGGATGATCCGCAGGACGTTGACGATGACGGAGGCGCCGCGGCCGCTCTCGGAGCGCTCCTGCTCGTTGGTGCTGGTCATCCTCGGATCCTAGCGGCGCCGTCGTCCTCCGGGGCCTCGCCGCGGGAGACCGCCTCGCCGGAGTTCTCGCCACGGGCGGCCGAGACGGCGTCGCGGGCGGCGATCGCCTTGCGGTACGAGCCGAAGCCGCTCATGTCGAAGTGCCCCGTCGGCCCCCATGCCACGAGCACCTGCAGCGGCTCGTCGCCCTCGCAGGCCAGGTTGTGCTCGATGCCGGCCGGGGCGCGCAGCGCATCCCCGGGACCCAGCAGATGCGTCTCGCCCTCCTGGCGGATGCGGGCCCGGCCGGAGAGGACCAGGTAGATCTCCTCGAGCGACGGCTCGTCATGGGCGTGCATGCCCTCGTAGGCGCCCGGGGCGAGGGTCCAGGTCTGCAGCGCGACGGGAAGCTGCGAGCTGCCGGCGAAGTGATGGCGAATGCGAAGGTCACCGGCGCCCTCGTGGAGTGTTTGCGCGAACTCGTGCTCGCCGGCCCGCTCGACGGGGCCGTCCGACTGATCGGGGGCCGCGGGCCGGTGCTGCGGTGTCTCCGGGCTGCTCATGCGGGGCTCCTGGGGTCGGGGATCAGGCCGGCAGGCGGTGAAGATGGTCGTGAGGCGGCTCAGGGCGTACCAGTACGCCTATATAGGCGTAGTGGCACGCCCAGCGCCCGTGATCGACCATCACCGACCATGCCGCTCGGGTCGGGTCGGGTCGGGGCTCCTGGGGTCGGGTCGAGGCGGCGCCGCACGGGCCGGGTCGGGCGCGTGCGGCGGGGACGAGGACGCCGGCCGGCACCGTCCGCGGGTGCGGTGATGCCGGCCGGCGTCCCCTGTGCCTGATCAGGCAGGGATGATGTTGTGCTCCGGGCCGAAGGGGAACTTCGTGATGTTCTCGGCGCCGTCCTCGCCGACCACGAGGATGTCGTGCTCGCGGTAGCCGCCCGCGCCGGGCTGGCCCTCGGGCACGGTGATCATCGGCTCCATCGAGACGACCATGCCCGGCTCGAGCACGGTGTCGATGTCCTCGCGCAGCTCGAGGCCGGCCTCGCGGCCGTAGTAGTGCGAGAGGACGCCGAAGGAGTGGCCGTAGCCGAAGGTGCGGTTCGGCAGCAGGCCGTGGCCGATGTAGATCTTGTTCAGCTCGTGGGCGATGTCCTTGCACACGGCGCCGGGCTTGATCAGCTCGATGCCGGCGCGGTGCACCTCGACGTTGATGTTCCACAGGCGCAGCGACTCCTCGTCGGGCTCGCCGAAGAACAGCGTGCGCTCGAGGGCCGTGTAGTAGCCGGTGGGCATCGGGAAGGCGTTCAGCGACAGGATGTCGTGCTCCTGCACCTTCCGCGTGGTGGCCCAGTTGTGGGCGCCGTCGGTGTTGATGCCGGACTGGAACCACACCCAGGTGTCGCGCACCTCGCGGTGGGGGAAGGTCTTCGCGATCTCGCGGGTCATGGCCTCGGTGCCGGCCAGCGCCACCTCGAACTCCTGCACACCGGCGTGGACGGCGTTCTTGATCGCCTCGCCGCCGATGTCGCCGATCCGTGCGCTCTCCTTGATCACCGCGATCTCCTCGGCGGACTTGATCATCCGCTGGCGCATCGCGTCCTGGGAGACGTCGACCAGCTCGGCGCCGGGGAAGGCGTCCTGGAGGCGGCGCAGGATCTGCAGCGAGACGGTGTCGTCCTCGATGCCCAGGCGCCCCGGGTCGGTGATCCCGCGCTGGGCCAGGGCCTGCTGGAGCGCGTAGTAGAAGTTGTCGCGGTTCCAGTCGGTGTAGACGATGTTCTCGCCGTAGCTGGTGCGCCAGGGCATGCCCGCGTCGATGTTCGCGGTGATGGTGCAGGTGTCGTCGGCGGTGACGACCATGCCGTAGGAGCGGCCGAAGTACGTGAACAGGAAGTCCGAGTAGTACTTGATGCCCTGGTAGCTGGTGAGGATCACGGCGTCGAGGTTCTTCTCGGCCATGATCCTGCGCAGGCCGCTGAGGCGGCGCTCGAACTCGGCGTCGGAGAAGGTCAGCTGCTGCTTCTCGCCGATGTGGAGGACCTTGAGGCGCTCGAGGTCGTTGACGGAGGTTGCGGTGGTCGCGGTCATGATCGTCTCCTTCGACGGGGCACGGCACGATACTCGGCCTTGGTGGTTGCCTTGAGTGCAACCCTGTTGCGCCAGTGTTGCGCGTGAGGGGCGTCACGTCAAGCGGTTCGGGCAGGAAGTTGCTGCCCCGTGGTGGTGGGGCGGGCGGTGGCGGGATCGGCGATGCCGCCGGGGCCGACGGGATGGCCGACCCCGCCGGGGCCGACGGGATGGCCGACGGGGCCGCCCGGCGACCCGGAGGACGACGAGCCCCGCCCCTCGCCCGAGGCGGACGCGGAGCGAGGCTCGTCGAGGTCAGAGCCCGAGCTCGGTGCGCAGCTCCGCGGCGAGGTCCGCAACGGTCTGCGTGAACAGCAGCTCGCCCTTCTCGGCGCTCGCGCCGTCGGGCGCCGAGAGGCAGCCGGTCTCCGGCGTCCGTCCGGGCACGACCGGCAGGCGGTCGAAGCGGTACGGCGCGGCCGGCGGGTGGCTCACCGCGCGGTCCATGTGCACCAGCTCCGGGCGCAGGTGCAGCAGCAGCGCGGTCTCCAGCACCCCGCCGTGCTCCACGTCCCAGCCGGGGAACCCGCCCGGGTAGACCACCTCGAGCGTCGGCGCGGAGACGTAGTCCCAGTAGGACAGCAGCAGCACCGACTGCTCCGCGCCCGGGGCCAGGCCCAGGTCGCGCAGCGCCAGGTCCGCGCCCTCGTAGAGGAACTGCGTGTTCTCGTAGTGGCCGTTGAGCACCACCACGTGCCGCACGCCCTGGGCGAGCAGGCCCCGGATCAGCTGGCGCGCCTGGGCGATGAGCGCATCGGCGTCGAGGCTGAGCGTGCCGGGCAGGTGGTTCCCGCCGCCCGAGCGCTGCTGGGACTTGTACCCGAGCGTGAACGGCTCGAGCACCTTCGCCCCGGTCTGCTCGGCGACGGCGGTCGCGACCGCCGTGGAGAGGATCGCGTCGGTCCCCAGCGGCAGGTGCGGGCCGTGCTGCTCGAACGCTCCGGTGGGCAGGATCGCGACGGCGCTCCCGCCGCCCACCCATTCCTCGTACTCCCGGGCGGTCATCGTCGCCAGGCGCACGGTGCGGGCGGGCCCGTCGGCCGACGGGAGGTCGGGCGTGGTGGGCTCTGTCATCGGTAGTCATCCCTTCGGTCGTCGTGCCGGCGGATCGTCTGCGGGGGCACGAAGGTGCCCTCGCCGACGCCGCGCTTGGGGTCGGGGATCCCGTCCTCGTCGACGAACTCGTCCTCGGGGCGGGGCTCGGGGTCGTTGATCTCGCGCTCGGTCCGCACCACCGCGGCGTTGCGGCTGCGTAGGCGCCGGATCAGGTTCACGATCATCAGGATGATCACGAAGGAGAAGGGGAAGGCGCCGATGATCGTGCCGGTCTGGACGGTGTCCACCACGGCCGCGCCGCCGAGGGACAGCAGCACCGCCGCGACGGTCGCGATCGAGATCACGAGCACCACGCGGAAGGCAGGGCCGGACTTCTTGGGGGCCGAGACGAACTCCGCCAGCGCGTAGGTGCCGGAGTCGAGGCTGGTCACGTAGTAGGTCGCGACCAGCACGGTCGCCATGATGATGAGGAGGATGCCGATGCCCGGCACCATCTCCAGCATCCGGAACAGCGCCACCGAGAGGTCCTCGTTCACTGCCTCGGAGATCACCAGGCCGTTCTGGTCGTCGTAGCGGATGCCGGCCGAGGCGATGACCGCGGTCCACACCATCACGATCAGCGAGGGCACGATGGTCACGCCGAGCACGAACTCGCGGATCGTGCGGCCGCGGGAGATCCGGGCGATGAAGCCTGCGACGAAGGGTGAGAATGCGATCACCCAGCACCAGATGAACACGGTCCACGGGCCGTTCCAGAGCTCGTCCCAGGGGGCTCCGCTGCCGGCGGTCTCGGCCTCGGTCCAGAAGCTCATGGCCGGGAAGGAGGCGATGAAGCCGCCGAAGGTCTGGAACATGTTCGAGAGGATGAAGATCGTCGGCCCGAAGACGAACACGCCGACCACCAGCACGATGCTGAGTACGGAGTTCAGCTCGCTGATCCGCTTCATGCCTTTGTTCACGCCCATGAAGGCGGAGATGGCGGTGAGCGTGCCGAGCACGACGATCACGATCATCCAGACCAGGGGGCCGGAGGCGACCCCGGTGAAGGCGTTCAGGCCCGAGGAGAACTGCATCGCCGCGAAGCCGAAGGAGGTCGCCAGTCCCAGCACGGTCGCGATGATCGCGAGCAGCTCGATGACCACGCCGGCGGGGCGGCGCACGGCCGAGGGGAGGATGTCGACGGTCGCCTCGCGGAAGGTGAGGGTCTTGCCGAGGTTGTGGTGCGAGTAGGCCAGGCAGATCGCGACCACGCAGTACATCGCCCAGGCGGTGGGACCCCAGTGGAAGTAGGTCCAGATGATGCCGGACTGGCCGGCGTTGCCCATGTCCGAGGCCACCGGGGCGCCGTCGCGCAGCATCATCGGCTCGGCGAGGGACCAGAAGATCAGGCCCACGCCCTGCCCGCAGGCGAAGAGCATCGAGTACCAGGCGAAGTTGCCGTGGGCCGGCCGGGCCTTCGGGCCGCCCAGGCGGATGCGGCCCAGCGGGCTGATGCACAGCCACACGCAGACCGCCACGGCGATCAGCGAGTAGAGCACGAACCACCAGGTGAATCCGCCGGTGACGAAGGAGCGCAGGTTCGAGATGAGGTTCGCGGAGGCGTCGGGTGCGAGGATCACCGCGATGACGACGCCGACGATCAGCAGCGGCGGCAGCACCATGATGATCGTGCGATCCAGCGCCGGGATCTGGAATCCGCGGAAGCGGGGGAGGTCGACCGTGCGCTCATCGGCGCGGGAGGCGCCCTCGGGCGTCTCCGCCGCACCGTCGCGGTTCTCGGGCTCAGGGGGCGAGGACGGGTCCTCGGCGCCGGGATGGTTCGTCTCTGTGGTCGTCATGGGACACCCCTCGGGATGGTCGGTGCGGCCGGGCCGACGGCGATCGTCCTCGATCGCTCGACGGTCCGCGGAACTGGCTTCCCTGCACTGTTGCGTTGGGGGCAACGCGGTTGCCCAATCATTCACGTGGCGGCGGTCACAGTCAAGGGGGTTCTGGGGCGCGGCGCGCCGCGCCGCGCGGCGCCCGGGAGGCGCCCGCGCGGCGCATCGGGCGCTCAGGGGGTGGCGAGCTGCTCCTGCTCCTCGCGGGCGGCCTGTTCCCGGGCGGCCTTCGGATCGTACGAGTCGCCCTGGAGGATCAGCGCGACCAGCCCGAGCAGCGAGAGCCCCATGATCAGGAAGGCCGGCGAGTACGAGTTGTCCGTGACCGAGATCAGCCAGGTCGCGATGAACGGCGCGGTGCCGCCGAAGATCGCGTTGCCGAAGTTGAAGGGGATCGCGAAGCCGGAGAGGCGCACCTGCGGCGGAACTGCCTCGACGAAGTAGACGGCGAAGGTCGAGTCGTTGAGGCTGAACAGCGCCACCAGCGAGATCTGGATCAGCAGCACGCCGAGGAAGCCGGACTGCCCCAGCAGCACGAAGGCCGGGTAGCTCAGCAGGATGAACCCGATCGCATTGATCAGCAGCAGTCGACGCCTGCCGAAGGTGTCCGAGAGCCAGGAGCCCACGAAGATCAGCGGCAGGTAGAGCACCAGCGCGAGCGAGAGGATCAGGCTGGACTGGAACGCCGTCAGCCCCAGCTCGACCTCGATGTAGGTGGCCATGTAGGTGAGCACCAGGTAGTAGCCGCTCGCGTTCACGGCCATGATGAAGAGCATCCGCAGCATCGAGGGCCAGTGGCCCTTGATCAGCTCGAGCAGCGGCGCGGTCGCGACCGCCTCCTCCTTCTCCATCTGCTCGCGCACGGGCGAGTCGGAGACCCTGCGGCGGATCCAGCGCACCACGATCGTGAGCACCGCCGCGGCCAGGAACGGGATCCTCCAGCCCCACTCCTGCACGGCCTCCTCGGGCAGCAGGCCGTTCAGCAGCGAGGCCATCACCGAGGCGCCGAGGAAGCCGGCCGACGTGGCGATCGGCACGGTCGAGACCCAGCGGGCGCGCTTGTGCGCCGGGGCGTGCTCGGCCAGCAGCACCGCTGCGCCCGAGTACTCGCCCGCGGCGCAGAAGCTCTGCAGCATCCGGGCCGCGAGCAGCAGGATCGGGGCGGCGAGCCCGATCGTGGCGTAGCCGGGCAGGACGCCGATGGTGAAGGTCGCCAGCCCCATGCCCACGATCGTGAGGGTGAGCGTGCGCTTCGGGCCGATCCTGTCGCCGAAGTGGCCCCAGAACAGCCCACCGATCGGTCGGACCAGGAACGAGAGCGCGAAGACGCCGAAGGTCTGCATCAGCGCGATGCCCGGGTCGGTGCTCGGGAAGAACACCTGGGCGATGGTGGTGGCGAGATAGGCGTAGCTCGCGTACTCGAACCACTCGATGAAGGTGCCCAGGCCGACGGTGCTGAGCGTCAGCCTGACCTGGCCGCGCTCGAGCCGTGTGGCCGCGGCCGCGGTCGCATGGGAGGGGGTGCTGGACATCGGGGCTCCTGTCTGCCGCCCGCCGTCGGGAGGGGCCGTCGGCTCGCTCGGGGCGACGCGGGAGGAGGTGCGCGCCGGCGAACTCGTGCGTTGCGTTCAGTACAACTGAGTTGCCAGGATGTCCTGTGGGCTGGGTCACGTCAAGGAGATCGGTGGCCCGTGACCGTCTCGTTGCACGCCCGGCCGGATGCTGGCTTCAGAGCACCATGCGGATGGAGGACTCGAACTCCGCGACGTGCTGCGCGACGAGCTCGGCGGCGCGGTCGTCGTCCCCCGCGAGCATCGCGTCGAGCATCTCCCGCAGCTCGGTGACGTGCGAGGTCAGGCCCGGCAGGCGGTGCATCGCCACGCACCAGATGCGGGTGGAGAGGTTGTCCAGGCGCAGCAGCGTCTCGGCGAGGTAGACGTTCCCGCAGGCGCGGTAGATCGCGCGGTGCACGCCGACGTCGACCTGCAGGGCATGGCGCGGGTCCGCGGCCTCGGGACCGGCCTCGAGCGCGTCGAGGGAGCGCAGCGCCTCGGTGAGGGCGGCGCGGGCTGACGGGTCCTGGTTCGCGGCCGCGGCGCGGACCGCGACCGGCTCGAGCGCCGCGCGCACCTGGGTGATCGCGGCCAGCGCCGTGATGTCGACCGTGGTGGCGAAGGTGCCGCGGCGCGGATAGGTGACCACGAGATGGTCGAGCTCGAGGTGCTTGATCGCCTCGCGCACCGGGGTGCGGCCCACGCCGAGCTCCTCGGCGATCCGTCCCTCCTGGAGCGGCTCGCCCGGGGCGATCTCGAGCATGATCAGCCGGTCGCGCAGGGCCAGGTACGCCTGCTCGGCGAGCGAGGCGGGGGAGGTGCCGAGGGGCGTGGTCATCTCTGCTCCTGGGCAGTCGGAGGCGGTGGGGCGTCGGGGCCCGGGGCCGGGATTGACACCGGATGTGTCCCACCCTACAGTGAGCGACCAGTGATATATCAGTCACAGTCGACTGGTCGACACACGCTCCGTCCGGCTCACCGCCGGCGACGGCGCGCCCCGTCCCCCTCTGCGAAGGAACCCTCCATGGCCGACCTTCTTCCCGAGCATCCCGATTTCCTGTGGCACTCGCCCGAGCCGAGGTCCGGTTACGACGTCGTGATCGTCGGCGGCGGCGGCCACGGTCTCGCGGCCGCCTACTACCTGGCCTCCCGCCACGGCATCACGAACGTTGCCGTGCTCGAGCGCGGCTGGCTGGCCGGCGGGAACATGGCCCGCAACACCACGATCATCCGCTCGAACTACCTGTGGGACGAGTCGGCGATGATCTACGAGGCCTCGCTGAAGCTGTGGGAGCAGCTGCCCGAGGAGCTCGAGTACGACTTCCTGTTCAGCCAGCGCGGCGTGCTCAACCTCGACCACACCCTCGGCGACGTGCGCGGCTCCGTGCGCCGCGTCAACGCCAACAAGCTCAACGGCGTGGACGCCGAGTGGCTCGACCCGAAGCAGGTCAAGGAGGTCGTGCCGATCCTCAACATCTCCGAGGGCATCCGCTACCCCGTCCTCGGCGGCACCTACCAGCCCCGCGCCGGCATCGCCAAGCACGACCACGTCGCCTGGGCGCTCGCCCGCAAGGCCGACGAGATGGGCGTGCACATCATCCAGAACTGCGAGGTCACAGGCGTGATCGTCGAGAACGGCCGCGCCGTCGGCGTCGAGACGACCCGCGGCCGGATCAACGCCGGGAAGGTCGCGCTCGCCGCGGCCGGGCACTCCACCGAGGTCTCCGAGACCGCCGGCGTGCGCCTCCCCGTCCAGTCCCGCCCCCTCCAGGCCCTGGTCAGCGAGCTGTTCGAGCCCGTCCATCCCGCCGTCGTGATGAGCAACCACGTGCACGTCTACGTCTCCCAGGCCCACAAGGGGGAGCTCGTGATGGGCGCGGGCGTGGACCAGTACAACGGCTACGGCCAGCGCGGCGCCTTCCACGTCGTCGAGGACCAGCTCGCCGCCGCCGTGGAGCTGTTCCCGATCTTCTCCCGGGCCCGCGTGCTGCGCACCTGGGGCGGGATCGTCGACGTCACCGCCGACGCCTCGCCGATCATCTCGAAGACCGAGGTGGACCAGCTGTACGTCAACTGCGGCTGGGGCACCGGCGGCTTCAAGGCCACCCCCGGCGCCGGCTTCGCCCTCGCGCACACGATCGCCAACGACGAGCCGCACGAGATCAATACGCCCTTCACCCTCGACCGCTTCGAGACGGGCCACCTCATCGACGAGCACGGCGCCGCCGGCGTCGCCCACTGACCGCGCCCCGGCGCCACGACCCCAGGAGGCCACCATGCTCCTCATCGACTGCCCCCACTGCGGGCCCCGCAACGAGGTCGAGTTCCACTACGGCGGCGAGGCCCACGTGCCCTACCCCGAGGACCCCTCGGCCCTCGACGACCGCGAGTGGTCCCGCTACCTCTTCTACCGCGCCAACACCAAGGGCATCCTCGCCGAGCGCTGGCAGCACTCGGCCGGCTGCCGCAAGTGGTTCAACGCCCTGCGCGACACCCGCACCTACCGCTTCGAGCGCATCTATCCGATGGGCTCCCCGCGCCCCGACCTGCCGGAGGCCGAGAAGGTGCCGGCCGACGCCGCCGAGCCGGACCGCTTCGCCTCGATGACCACCACCGAGGGGCGCACCGACGGCTCCCTCGCCGACCCCTCCGCCGCCGGCACCGCCGCCGACGGCTCCACCCCTGCCCCCGAGGCTCGCACCGGGAACGAGGACGACCATGCCTGAGAACCAGACCCCCCGCCGCGGCCCCGCCCACGGGGTCGACCCCGCACGGCCCCTGACCCTCACGGTCGAGGGCGAGACGCTGCCCGCGCTCGCCGGCGACACCGTCGCCAGCGCCCTGCTGGCCGCCGGTCGCCTGGCCGTGGCGCCCTCGATCTACCTCGCCCGTCCCCGCGGCCTCATGGCCGCCGGCCTCGAGGAGACCAACGCCCTGATCACCGTCCACGACCGACGGGAGAACGGGACCGACGAGTCGATGCTCCCCGCCACCGCGGTCGAGGCCGTCGACGGGCTCGAGGCGAGCCTGCTCAGCGGGCTCGGCACGCTCGACCCGCGCGAGGACCACGCCTACTACGACCACAAGCACGTCCACACCGACGTGCTCGTCGTCGGCGCCGGCCCCGCCGGGCTCGCCGCCGCCCGCGAGGCGGCCCGCTCCGACGCCCGCGTCATGCTGCTGGACGAGCAGCCCCTCGCCGGCGGCTCGTTGCTGTCCTCGCGGGGCCTGCGGATCGACGACCAGGACGCCATGGACTGGGTCGATGCGACCGTCGCCGAGCTGCGCCGCACCGAGGACGTCACCGTGCTCGAGCGCACGAACGTCTTCGGCAGCTACGACTCGAACTACATCACCGCCCTGCAGAAGCGCACCGACCACCTCGGACTCCCCGCGGAGGGTGCGGACGGCGGCCGCCCCGGCGTCTCCCGCCAGCGCGTCTGGCACATCCGCGCCAAGCAGGTCGTGCTCGCCCCCGGCGCGATGGACCGCCCCGTCGTGTTCGCGCACAACGACCGCCCGGGCGTCATGCTCGCCGCAGCCGTGCAGACCTACCTCAACCGCTTCGGCGTCGTCGCGGGCGAGGACGTCGCGGTGCTGACCACGAACGACTCCGCCTGGGAGGTCGTCGCCGATCTGCACGACGCGGGCGTGCGCCTGCCCGTCGTGCTCGACTCCCGCCCCGAGCCCAGCGCCCGTGCCGCGGCCGTCCTCGAGGCGACCGGCGTCGACGCCCGCTTCGGCTGGTCCGTCGTGGACACCGTCGGCGGCGGCGACGGGGACCGCCTCACCGCGGTGCAGATCGCGCCGCTGGGCGCCGACGGCGAGATCGCCGGCGAGGTCGAGACCGTCGCCGCGGACCTCCTCGCCGTCTCCGGCGGGCTCTCCCCGCTCGTGCACCTGCACTCCCAGCGCCAGGGTCGGATCCAGTACGACGAGGCGCTGACCTCGTTCGTCGCCGTGCCCTCGGTCGAGGACCAGCACCTGGCCGGCTCCGTGCTCGGCACCGCCGACCTCGCGGGCGCCCTCTCCCAGGGCGCCGGGGCCGGTGCCGCCGCCGCGACCGCCGCCGGACACCCGGTCTCGGCGAAGGCCCCGCAGGCCGAGGCGTCGGCCCCCGTGGCACCGGCCCGGCCGCTGTGGCTCGTGCCCAGCCCCGACAGCGGTCCCGTCTCCGCGGCGACCGAGGACCCCGAGCGCTGGCGCGAGCACTTCGTGGACCTGCAGCGCGACCAGACCGTGCGCGACGTGCTGCGCGCGCTGGGCGCGGGCATGCGCGCGGTCGAGCACGTCAAGCGCTTTACCTCGATCAGCACCGGCGCCGACCAGGGCAAGACCTCCGGCGTCGCCGCGATCGGCGTGATGAGCGTGCTGCTGGGGGAGGAGGACCTCGGCGGCATCGGCACCACCACCTACCGGGCGCCCTACGCCCCGGTGAGCTTCGCCGCCCTCGCCGGCCGCCGCCGCGGGCAGATGTTCGACCCCGCCCGCATCACCTCCATCCACCAGTGGCACCTCGAGCACGGCGCCGTCTGGGAGGACGTGGGCCAGTGGAAGCGACCGAGGTACTTCCCGCAGGGCGAGGAGGACATGGACGCGGCGGTGCTGCGCGAGTGCGCCGGCGTGCGCGACTCCGTCGGCATGATGGACGGCACCACCCTCGGCAAGATCGAGATCCGCGGCGCGGATGCGGCGCGGTTCCTCAACCGCATGTACACCAACGGCTTCCTCAAGCTGCCGGTGGGCAAGGGCCGCTACGGCGTGATGTGCGGGCCCGACGGCATGATCATGGACGACGGCGTCACGCTGCGCGTGGCCGAGGACCACTTCTTCATGACCACCACGACCTCGGGGGCCGCCGCCGTGCTCGACCACCTCGAGGAGTGGCACCAGACGGAGTGGCCGGAGCTGGACGTGTCCATGACGTCGGTGACCGAGCAGTGGACCACGATCACCGTCGCCGGGCCCCGCTCCCGCGATGTGATCGCGAAGGTCGCCCCCGACCTCGACGTCTCCCAGGAGGCGTTCGGGTTCATGGAGTTCCGTGACACGGTCCTGGCCAGCGGCATCCCGGCCCGGATCCCGCGGATCTCGTTCTCCGGCGAGCTCGCCTTCGAGATCAACGTCGAGGCCTTCTACGGGCGGACCGTGTGGGAGGCCGTGCACGCGGCCGGCCAGGAGTTCGGCATCGTCGTCTACGGCACCGAGACCATGCACGTGCTGCGCGCCGAGAAGGGCCTGATCATCGTCGGCCAGGACACCGACGGCACGATCACCCCGCAGGACGCGAACATGTCGTGGATCATCGGCGCGAAGAAGAAGGACTTCGTGGGCAAGCGGTCCCTGGACCGCCCGGACTCCGTGCGCGAGGACCGCCGCCAGCTCGTCGGCCTGCTCAGCGACGACGGCAGCACGCGCCTCGAGGAGGGCGCGCAGATCGTCGACGCCGACACCCCGATCACGCCCGAGGACGGGCCCGTGCCGATGATCGGCTGGGTCTCCTCCTCGTACCTCTCGGCGGCTCTCGACCAGCCGTTCGCGCTCGCCCTGGTCGACGGCGGCCTCGGCCGCATCGGCGAGAAGGTCCGCTCCCCGCAGGGGGAGCGGATCATCGACCTGACCATCACCTCTCCCGTGCTCGTCGACCCCGAAGGAGCCCGCCGTGACGGCTGACAGCACCACCCTGACCACCTCGATGGACGTCCTGGAGCCGCTGCGCGCCGCCCCCGCCCGCCATCTGGCCGACCTGATGGAGGGCGCCGCCGTCACCGGGGCGCGCGCCGTGACCCTGCGCGAGCACGAGTTCGCCGTGCAGATCGGCCTGCGGGCCGTGCCCGGCGAGCAGGGCGCGACGGCGCTCGAGTCCGTGCTCGGCGTGCCCCTGCCGACGGCGCACGGCGAGGTGACCGACGACCTGGACGGCCTGCACGTCCTGCGCCTCTCGCCGGACGAGTTCCTCGCCGTGGACGTCTCCCGCCGGCAGGAGCCCGGCGTCGAGGCGCCGTACCAGGAGGCGCTGGAGGAGGGGGTCCCCGGACAGGCCGTGGACCTCTCCGCCAACCGCACCGTGCTGGTGCTCGAGGGCCCCGGTGCCCGCGAGGTGCTCGAGAAGAGCGTCGCGCTGGACCTGCACCCGCGCGTGTTCGACGTCGGCCGGGCCGAGGCGACGCTGCTCAGCACCATCCCGGTGGTGCTCGTGCGCAGCGGCGAGGAGACCTGGCGGATCCTGCCCCGCGCCTCCTTCGCGGACCACATGGTGCGCTGGCTCATCGACGGCATGACGGAGCTCGGCTCCGCCTGCCCGGAGGAGGAGTCCGCGCAGCGCTCGGTGCGCCCCGCCCAGCACGCCTGAGCGGGGCCAGGGCAGGGCCGACGGTGCCGGCCGTCGGCCGACGGCGCGGCGACTGAGTCACGGCTGCGGAGAGGACGATGAGGTACCCAAAGTGCCCCAAACGCACTTACCTTCGGTCGTGTGCGCAGTTCTGCTCTACCCTGGCTATCGACCGCACTGATGATGCCCCGGTGTGTCTTGACCGCATAGAGGCATGACTGCGACCTTCGTAGCGTAGAACCTGAGCCATTTGTCAGTTCGATGTAAGCGGCTCTCGGCGCATCGTCGTTCGGCTCAAAGACACTGATGGGCGAGGGATCTGCTAGCTGCCGGGAAACTCCTGTGGCTGGGATGTGTGGCCGGTAGTATGAAAATTGTCCCGCAATGGAGGGCGCGTGGAACTTAAAGAAGTGTCGGTGAGCAACTATCGGTCCATCGCGAGGCAGACGCGATTCGCTGTTGGAGACCTGACGACCCTCATCGGTCCTAACAACGAGGGAAAGTCGAACCTGTTGCGTGCGCTCAGTATAGGCATGCACCTCATTCAGTGGTGGAGTGCCCTACCGGACCACCTCGCTGGCAAGGAAGAGCTGACCGGGATCGACGCCGTCTCATTCCTAGCGCGTGGCCGAATGTCGCGCAACCGTCGGTCGGAGGAAGAAATGCAGGGGTTCAACTGGTCGCGCGACTACCCACTTCAAAAACAGAACACCAAGGGCTCTCAGCCGACCACGCTTCGATTCTCCTTCGAGCTAGACGATAGCGAAGTGTCTCGATTCTACGAAGCAACTGGTCTGCGAAACAACGGGATGCTGCCTATTGAGCTGAAGCTTAGTCGGGCAAGCGTTTCACTGGGCATCGTTAAGCCAGGTCGTGGTGCTGCTTCGCATAAGGCGAAAGCGCGGGAGATTGCGAAGTTCGTCTCAGACAATGTTTCCTTCGTGTCAATTCCGGCAATCCGGACTGGCCGGCAGGCGCAGTCACTCGTAAACGATCTGGCGCGAATTCGACTTCAGACCGTGGCTCGCTCGGAGGAATACCAACGACTCGCAGCCGAGATTAACGGGCTGCGTCGTTCGGCGGTTTCTGAAATTGCTGAAGAGTTGACTCAGTCCGTGAAGCAGTATCTTCCATCTGTCGATGCAATCGAGATTGAAACTATTGACATCTCGGCCTCCGATGCTGTGGCAGACCTGGTTATAGATGACGGGACTTCAACTTCCATCGACAGTAAGGGTGACGGGATCAAGTCGCTTGTTTCGATGGCCCTCTTGCATCAGTTGGCAAGCGAACGTTCCGGTCAGCAGAATATTATTCTTGCGGTGGATGAGCCCGAGGCTCATCTCCACTCCGCATCAGTCCACGAGTTGCAATCGCTGTTCACGGAGATGTCGAGATCTCAACAGGTTATTCTAGCCACGCACAATCCGATATTTGTAAACCGCGAGAAGGTGCGCTCAAATATTCTGGTGCGTGCGAATGATGCTAAACCCGCGCAGAATGTCGATCAAATCCGTCAGGCTATTGGGGTGCAACTCCATGATAATCTCAGTTCGGCCGAGAAGATTCTGTTGGTTGAGGGGTTGACCGACGAGTCTTCGCTTCCCTTCTTGCTGGAGGCGGTAGACCCGGGTTGGCGTGAGCTCGTCACCTCTGGGCGAGTGGTACTAAAGGCGACAAAGGGCGTGGGGAAGCTAAGGTCTCATGTTCAGAGAGAGAAGTCAACGCTATGCCAGATCTTTGTAGTGGTTGACGGGGATGCGCCTGGAAAACAGCAAGCGGCGGCGCTCATTGACGAAAAGCTTCTGCCTTCCCGCAACGTTTTCGCGCTAAGTGACGGCCTTAGGAAGCAGTCCGAACTCGAGGATTTGGTTCTACCAAGCGTCTATCTGGACAAGATTAGCGCCACTTTTGGAAGGGAATTCACAGAGTCTCATTTTAAGGACAGGTCTCGAAAGTGGGCGGATAACTTCGAGGCTGCGGCGACAATGCTGGGGATCATTGTCACGGCGACCACCCTGGAGGACGCGAAACGTACGGTGGCTGATGCAGTCCGGAATGCGGATCCATCCGAGCTGGTTCGAAAAGAGGCTAAGCCTTCCCTTGGGGTGCTGAGCGGCCTAATTCGGGGTGCGGTAAGTTCGGATGCCGTCATGGGGTAAGAGGATTTTGAGTCATTCGTAAATGCGCTGCCTTGATGCTTCTGCTCTTTGTAGGCGCTGAAATTGTTCCCGTGAACGTGCTGCGTGTGGACCAGCAGCTCCCCCTGAGCTCGTCTAGAGGGCGGGCGCGTCTTGGGGGCGTAGAAGGTGCTCGGTGTTACTTGCGTGCCGCTGCGGTGAGCTTGGGGCAGATTGACTCGATGTCGAGCTCCTGCTTGTGTTGGTCGATCCCGAGGCGTTTCAGCGGCTGAGTGCTCAATCGCTCCTGCTGGTCGTGGTCGATCACTCGGTCACTCCTCGCTGCTTGTGTGGGAAGTAGGAGTGCTTACACAGCTTCGGCTATCCCGTCGCCCATGCTATGCCCCTCGATCCGAGAGGTCGTCATTTCCCAGGCGGCTCGCCCTTGATTGCCCTCGGCCCTCTCGCCAGGCGATCCGACCGCCCGGTCGTCGCGGCGTGACATCGCGGAGCTTCCGCGGCAGGGTGGAGGGATGAACACAGAGCAGACCCATCTGACCGTCACCCGCACGATCGACGCCCCCTCGAAGGACATCTTCGGCGTGCTGACGCTCCCCGCACGCCACCACGAGTTCGACGGCTCCGGCTTCGTCCGCGCCGCCGACGACACCGAGCGGATCACCGCCGCGGGCGAGAAGTTCGTGATGAACATGCACGGCGACCACATGGGCGGCGACTACCGAACCCACAACTTCGTCACCGCATACGACGAGAACAAGATGGTGGGCTGGAAGCCGGCTCCCGAGGGGGAGGACGGCAGCGCCCCCGAGGGCCCGAAGGGCTGGGAGTGGCTCTACGAGCTCACCCCGCAGGGCTCGGACGCGACCGAGGTGTCGCTGACCTACAGCTGGTCCGACGTCACCGATCCCGAGCTGCTCAAGCAGATCCGCTTCCCGATGATCCCCGAGGAGGATCTCGAGCAGTCGCTGAACCTGCTCGCCGCCGCGGTCACGAAGGACTGACCTCGCGGGACGCCCGCCCTCCTGCCGGGGCGGGCGGCCTCGTGCGCGCAGGCCGCCCGCACCCGTCGGCCGGAGGAGGAGCCTCGCCCGAGCCGCCGATCTCTGGCACGCTTCGTGCAGACGGCGACGACGCCGCCCCGACTCGAGGAGCACCGCCATGGCCGACGCACAGTCCCTCCCCGCCGACGCCCCCGTCCCCGACGAGATCGTGCACAGCGTGCTGATCGACGCGAGCGCGGAGAAGGTGTTCGCGGTCGTCCGCGAACCCGGCTGGTTCATCAACGACGGCGAGTACCGCGAGCACGAGATCATCACGTCGGGCCCGGTCACACGCGTGGTCGACCCCGTCCACGGCAGCTTCCAGCTCGCGATCGAGGCGCACGAGCCGCCGAACCGCGTCGCGTTCCGCTGGCTCGGAGGCGGGCTCGGCGAGATCTCCGACGCCCCGAACAACACCGTCGAGTTCGTGATCGACCCCGCCGGCACCGCGGCCCGGAACCGTGTGCGGCTGACCGTGCGCGAGCGAGGCTTCGCGAAGCTGGGCCTGGACGAGGCGGTGCGGCGGCGCAACTACGAGGAGAACCTCCACGGCTGGCAGCTGGAGCTCGACCTCGCCAAGCGTCTCGCGGAGAACGGTCCGAACGGTGCCGCCGTGTCGGGATCCGGGGACGACGCCCAAGGCTGAGGGCACACCCCACCGCAGGTGGGAGGGCTATCCTCGAGGGATGGGCAGGGTCACCGACAGCACGCGGATCCGCACCGTCCGGGTGCGGGACGGGAAGCTCTACGCCGGACGCAAGGGCGACCATGTCGCCGTCGAGGAGCCGCTGGACATCCGCCTGAACGGGCAGCAGCTCTCCCTCGCCATGCGCACCCCCGGCAACGACGTCGAGCTGATCCACGGCTTCCTGCACGCGGAGGGCCTGATCCGTGACCGCGAGGACGTGGCCGAGGCCCGCTACTGCGACGGAGCCGTCGTCGACGCCGGCAGCGGATTCGCCCAGAACACCTACAACGTCATGGACTTCACGACCACCCGGCCGCAGCTGCTGCCGCAGGTCGCCCGCGCCTTCACCACCACCTCCGCCTGCGGGGTGTGCGGCGCGGAGAGCATCGACGCCGTACGGCAGAAGAGCCGGTACACGCTGCTGCAGTCCTGGGTGGCGGACCCGCACGTGATCCTCCGCGCCGCCCGCGAGCTCTCCGACCAGCAGGCCGTGTTCGCCCGCACCGGCGGCGTCCATGCCGCCGCGCTCGTGGACCTCGAGGGGAACCTGCTCGTGGTCCGGGAGGACGTCGGCCGGCACAACGCGGTCGACAAGGTCATCGGCTGGGCCCTGCTCGAGGACCGCCTGCCGCTGCGGGACTGCTTCCTGCTGGTCTCCTCCCGGGCCAGCTTCGAGATCGTCCAGAAGGCCTGCATGGCCGGGATCCCGCTGGTGGCCTGCGTCTCCGCCGCGAGCTCCCTGGCCGTCGAGACCGCCCGCGAGTTCGGCCAGACGCTCGTCGGCTTCACCCGCGCGCGGGAGGACGGCGACGGCCGCATGAACCTCTACACCCACCCCGAGCGCCTCGACCTCTCCGCCGCCGAGGGCTGAGAGAAAAGAGGTCCGGCATGGCCTCCGTGCCCGGTAGGGTGCGGGGGTGACCAGCGACGACGCCGCCCTTCACCAGTTCTGGGCCGAGGCCCGCACCGCCCGCCCCGAGCTGCCCGCGCAGCTGCCGGAGGCATGGGCGTTCGGCGCCACCCCCGAGCACGCCGACGGGCTCCTCCGCCTCGTGCTCGAAGGGGTGAAGACGGGGACCGCCTCCTCGCTCTGCGACTACGAGGCCGACGGGGACCCGCTCCCGGAGGTCGGCGAGCTGTCCATCATCCTCGACGGCAGCGGCGCGCCCCGCGCGGTGCTGGAGACCACGGAGGTCGTGACCGTCCCCTTCGACCAGGTCACCGGCGAGCACGCCCACGCCGAGGGGGAGGGCGACCGGACCCTCGCGGCCTGGCGGCAGATCCACGAGCGCTTCTGGACCGAGCACTCCGACGGCGGCTTCGCCCCGGACATTCCCGTCGTCTGCGAGCGCTTCCGCCTGATCCACCCCCGCTGACCGCATGATCACTCGGGTGACTGCCTGATCCCCGCCGGCGTCCGCTCGCCCCGCCGTCCGGCAGCCCTTCCCGACCGCGTCGCCCCGCCCGGGCGCCGACCGGTCGCGATCGAGACGTGGATCTGTGTCGTCATTCGCCGCCATACCGACACATAGCCACGTCTCGGCGTCGCGAGGATGGGAGCCGGCGGACGGCGTCGTGGGGCTGGGGCAGGGCAGCGGTGCTGCCGTGCAGAGCAGGGCGGGTCGCCTCAGCGCAGGGCGAGCAGCGCCGTGGCGGTGACCGCGTCGATGACCAGGTCCGTCGCGACCCCGGACCGCAGTGCCGCCCGCAGCGGCAGCGCCTTGCGGGAGCCGGAGGCGACCAGGAGACGCCGCGGGATCCGGGCCAGTCGGTCCGGGGCGGTGCCCGAGCCGCGCGCGTTCATGGCGATGTCGCGGAAGGTGCCGTCGGCCCGCAGGAACACGGTGCACACATCGCCCACCGCGCCGTCGGCCCGCAGCGAGCGCAGGTCCGCGGCCGTGAGGTAGTTGTGGGTGTAGACGTGGCTGGGGACCTCCGCGTCGAAGGCGCCGACGCTGAACACCGCGACCGTGGCCTGCGACTGCGTCTCCAGCACCCGCTGCACCGAGCGCTCTCGCCACATCGCCTCGCGCGTCGCGGCGTAGTCGAAGAACGCCGGGACCGGGAACTGGTGCACCGTCGCGTCCCAGCGCTCCGCCGCCCGGGCGAGCACGGTGGCGATATAGGTCAGGCCCGAGCCCTCGACGTTGATCGCGCCGTTGAGCTGCACGATCCGCATCCCGGGCACGGGGCGGGGCCGCACCGCGCCCAGCAGCGCCGCGACCGTCGTGCCCCAGGCGACCCCGAGCGTGGAGCCGGGCTCGAGCATCTGATCGAGCAGCTCCGCGGCTTCCTCGACCACGGCGGCGAGGCGGTCGCGCTGATCACCCTCGGGCGGATCCGGCACCACGTGCACCCTCACCCCGTACTGGCGGGCGATGCGTCGGCCGAGGTCCTCGATGCGGTGGGCCTCGGGCGGGCGCAGGGTGATCTGGACGAGCCCGGCATCGCGGGCATCGCGCAGCATCCGCGAGACCGTCGAGCGGGACACCCCGAGCTCCCCGGCGATCGCCTCCATGGTCTGGCTCTGCCCGTAGTACATCCGTGCAGCGGTGAAGAGGTCCTCGAGCCGGGAAGCGGGGGTCATGGTCACCAGTCTTGCACGTTCGTGCACCTGACTTGCGCGGTGCTGCACGCCCGTCCGAGGATGGCCGCGTCACCGCCGCGGAGAGCGCGACGGCCCGGCCGCGAGCGCCGGGATCACCAGGTGCCGATGCGAAGGAGCAGCCAGCGTGTCCGAACAGCAGCGATCCGCACTCACCCCCGAGGGCCGCGGCGATCACCTCGCCCGCCTGCGCGCCACGACCGCCGAGAACCCCCTGGACGTCCTCGTCGTCGGCGGCGGGGTGAACGGGGCGGGCGCCGCCTTCGACGCCGCCACCCGCGGCCTGTCCGTCGGCCTCGTGGAGTCCCACGACTGGGCCTCCGGCACCTCCTCCCGCTCCTCCAAGCTCATGCACGGCGGCCTGCGCTACCTGCAGATGCTCGACTTCAAGCTGGTCGCCGAGGCGCTGCGGGAGCGCGACCTGCTGCTCGAGCACACCGCCCCGCACCTGGTGAAGCCGATCAAGTTCGTCTTCCCCTTCTTCAAGAAGGTCATCGACCGCGGCTTCATCGGCTCCGGCGTCATGCTCTACGACGCGATGCAGTCCCTGGGCCGCAAGCGCGCCGTCCCCTTCCACCGCCATCTCCTGCACGACAAGATGCTCGAGGTGTTCCCGGCGCTCGACGGCGACAAGGCCGTCGGCGCGCTCGAGTACTACGACGCGCAGATGGACGACGCCCGCTTCGTGATGATGCTGGTGCGCTCCGCCGCCCAGCTCGACGCGTCGGTCGCGAACTACACCACCGTCGTCGACTACCTCCACGAGGGCGAGCGCGTGGTCGGCGCCCGGGTGCGCGACGAGGAGAGCGGCGAGGAGTTCGACGTCCGCGCCCGCCACGTGATCCTCGCCGGCGGCGTCTGGACCCAGGAGCAGCAGGAGCTCGCCGGGGCCGACGGCGGCCTCGAGGTCCTCGCCTCCAAGGGCATCCACGTCACCGTCGCCCGCGACCGGATCCCCGCCGTCCCCGACACCGGCATCATCACCCAGACCGAGAAGTCGGTGCTGTTCATCATCCCGTGGGACGAGTACTGGGTCATCGGCACCACCGACACCCCGTGGACCCAGGACCCCCGCGACGTGGGCGCCACCTCGGACGACATCGACTACGTGCTCGAGCACGCCAATGCCGTGCTGAAGGACCACCTCACCCGCGAGGACGTCATCGGCGTGTACTCGGGCCTCCGCCCCCTTCTGCAGCCCGTGAAGAAGGGCTCGGACACGGGCTCGACCAAGGTCTCGCGCGAGCACACCGTCATGCAGGTCGAACCCGGCCTGAGCGCCATCGCGGGCGGCAAGTACACCACCTACCGCGTGATGGCCGAGGACGTCGTCGACTTCGCGATCAAGGACACCGAGCCCGGCCGCCCGTCGCTGACCCGCTCGGTCCCCGTCATCGGCGCGCAGGGCTACCAGGCGCTCGTGCGGGACAAGGCCGCGATCGGCCGACGGATCGGCGCGGACGAGATCCGCATGGACCGGCTCCTGTTCCGCTACGGCAGCCTGCTGACCGACGTCCTCGCCCTGATCGACGAGGACCCCTCGCTCGCGACCCCGCTCGAGCATGCCCCCCGCTACCTGCGCGCCGAGGTGGTCTATGCCGCCCGCGCCGAGGGGGCCCGGCACCTCGCCGACGTGCTCGAGCGCCGAACCCGCCTGGACTACGAGACCCGCGACCGCGGCGTCGCGGCGGCCGACGAGGTCGCCGCGCTGCTCGCGGCGGAGCTCGGCTGGGACGAGGCGGCCGTGCGCGCCGAGGTCGACGCCTATCGCGGGTACATCGAGGCCCGTCTCGCCGGGGAGGCCACCGCCTCCGACGCCGAGGCCGCCTCCCGCGTCGCGGCCGCCGCCGAGGTGCCCGCCCGCGGCTGACCCAGAACTCCTCCCCGGTCGTGAACCGGCCGGGGAGGCCCTCCGCGGGCGACTCCGCTCGCGGACCATCGGCGGGCAGGACCCGCCCCTCTCCCCACCAACTGGATGCCACCGGTCCCGCAACGCTGCGGGACCGCTCGACGAGGAGGTCTCATGGCAACCATCTTTCTGTACGAGATCGCCGGAACGGCGATGCTCACCCTGCTCGGCGGCGGCGTCGTCGCCAACGCGATCCTCGGCAAGACGAAGGGCAACGGCGGCGGCTGGCTGATGATCAACTTCGGCTGGGGCCTCGCGGTCTTCGCCGGCGTGTACGTCGCCTACAAGACCGGCGCCCATCTGAACCCCGCGGTGACCCTCGGCCTGCTCTTCAGCGGCGCCGCGGAGTACGCCCCCGGGATCGCCGTCACCGTCGGCAGCACGATCGCGTACCTGCTGGCGGCGCTGATGGGCGCCTTCCTCGGCGCGATCGTCGCCTGGCTCGCGTACAAGACCCACTACGACCAGGAGACCGATGCCGGAACGATCCTCGGCACCTTCTCCACCGGTCCGGAGATCCGCTCCTACGGCTGGAACTTCGTCACCGAGGTGATCGCGACCTTCGTGCTGGTGTTCGTGATCATCATGTTCGGCAGCACGCCGAGCGGCCTCGGCCCCCTCGCGGTCGCGCTGCTGGTCGTCTCGATCGGCGCCTCCCTCGGCGGGCCCACCGGCTACGCCATCAACCCTGCCCGTGACCTCGGCCCCCGCCTCGCCCACGCGGTCCTCCCGATCCCGCACAAGGGCGGCAGCGACTGGGGCTACTCGTGGGTCCCGATCGCCGGCCCGATCGTCGGCGGCGTCCTCGCGGGCCTGGCGAGCTTCGCCTTCTGACCCGACCCGCACCGCTCCACCGCCGGGCGGTTCCCGTGCGCCGCACGGGGCCGTCCGGCACCATGACCACCACCCGTTCATCACCACGAAGGAGTTCCGATGACCGACTCGACGAAGTACATCCTCTCGATCGACCAGGGCACCACCTCGACCCGCGCGATCGTCTTCGACCACGCCGGCCAGATCGTCTCGACCGGCCAGCAGGAGCACGAGCAGATCTTCCCCAAGTCCGGCTGGGTCGAGCACGACCCGATGGAGATCTGGCGCAACACCCGCTCCGTCGTCGGCTCCGCGCTGACCGGCGCGGACATCAACCGCCACCAGCTCGCCGCCGTCGGCATCACCAACCAGCGCGAGACCGCGGTGGTGTGGGACAGGAACACCGGCGAGCCCGTCTACAACGCGATCGTCTGGCAGGACACCCGCACCCAGAAGATCTGCGACCGCCTCGCCGGCGACGAGGGCGCCGACAAGTACAAGGAGCGCGTGGGCCTGCCGCTGGCGACCTACTTCTCCGGCCCCAAGATCGCCTGGATCCTCGAGAACGTCGACGGCGCGCGCGAGCGGGCCGAGGCCGGCGACCTGCTGTTCGGCAACACCGACTCCTGGCTGGTGTGGAACCTGACCGGCGGCGTCAACGGCGGCGTGCACGTCACCGACGTCACCAACGCCTCGCGCACCATGCTCATGAACATCGACACCCTCGACTGGAACGAGGACATCGCGAAGGACATGGGCATCCCGATGTCGATGCTCCCGGAGATCAAGTCCTCCTCCGAGGTGTACGGGCACGGCCGCAAGAACGACCTGCTCATCGACACCCCGATCGCCGGCATCCTCGGCGACCAGCAGGCCGCGACCTTCGGCCAGGCCTGCTTCGAGATCGGCATGGGCAAGAACACCTACGGCACCGGCAACTTCATGCTGGTCAACACCGGTGAGGACCTGGTCCGCAGCGAGAACGGGCTGCTCACCACCGTCGCCTACAAGATCGGCGACAACAAGCCCGTCTACGCCCTCGAGGGCTCGGTCGCGGTGACCGGCTCGCTCGTGCAGTGGATCCGCGACAACCTCGGCCTGATCAAGGACGCCCCGGAGGTCGAGGAGCTCGCCAAGAAGGTCGACGACAACGGCGGCCTGTTCGTGGTCCCGGCGTTCTCGGGCCTGTTCGCCCCGCACTGGCGCTCCGACGCCCGCGGCGTGATGGTCGGCATGACCCGCTTCCACAACAAGAACCACATCGCCCGCGCGGTCCTGGAGGCCACGGCCTTCCAGTCCCGCGAGGTCCTCGACGCGGCGATCGCCGATGCGGCCTCCGAGGGCGTGGAGCTCACCGAGCTCAAGGTCGACGGCGGCATGGTCATGAACGAGACCCTCATGCAGTTCCAGGCCGACATCCTCGGAGTGCCCGTCGTGCGCCCGAAGGTCATCGAGACCACCGCGCTGGGCGCCGCCTACGCCGCCGGCATCGCGGTGGGCTACTGGGAGGGCGAGCAGGACGTCATCGACAACTGGGCCGAGGACAAGCGCTGGGAGCCCCAGATGGACGAGGAGACCCGCGACCGGTACATGCGCCTGTGGCGCAAGGCCGTCGAGCGGACCCTCGACTGGATCGACGACGACACCGAGGCGCTGTTCGGCTGATCAGCCGATCGACGAACTGCGGGCGCGGAGCGGCCGGCGAGGGACGAGCCGTCCGCGGAGTGCCTGCGGGAAAAGATCAGCACGAGAGCGCAGTGATCGACGACCGGCGGACGCCCGGCATCCCGAGGGGTGCCGGGCGTCCGCGCGTCCGCGCCGAGGTCACCGTCCGGACACGGAACGAGGTGATCGGCGTCACCCGGACGTAGGATTCGCGGCACCTGCCCTCCCGAGCGCCGGTACGGTGGCGCGTCGTCCCCGACCGGACCGGTGGCCCGCGAGCGACGTTGCCGCGCACGGACCTCCGATCCGGCCCGTCCGCCCTTCCCCACCTGAGATCGGAGACCCCCAT
Source organism: Brachybacterium sp. SW0106-09 (assembly GCF_001293905.1). Classification (NCBI taxonomy): domain Bacteria; kingdom Bacillati; phylum Actinomycetota; class Actinomycetes; order Micrococcales; family Dermabacteraceae; genus Brachybacterium; species Brachybacterium sp. SW0106-09. The sequence goes on along the minus strand of NZ_BCAK01000002.1, from coordinate 9,200 downwards.
GGAGCTCGCCTTCAAGCTGGTCGCGCTCGCCGTCTACTTCGGCGCCATGATCGGCATCGGCCTGTACGCCTTCCGCAAGACCAAGGGCGGCGAGGACTACATGCTCGGCGGCCGACAGCTGCCCCCCTTCGTCGCGGCGCTCTCGGCGGGGGCCTCGGACATGTCCGGCTGGCTGCTGATGGGCCTGCCCGGCGCGCTGTACATGAGCGGCATGGTCGAGGCGTGGATCGCGATCGGCCTGACCGTCGGCGCCGGTCTGAACTGGATCTTCGTCGCCCCGCGCCTGCGCCAGTACACCCAGATCGCCGACAACGCGATCACAGTGCCGAGCTACTTCGGCAACCGCCTCCACGACCGCACGAACATCCTGCGGATCGCGGCGGGCCTGATCATCCTGGTGTTCTTCACCTTCTACGTCTCCTCCGGCATGGTCGCCGGCGGCGTGTTCTTCCAGTCGATGTTCGGCGGGCCCTACCTGACCGGACTGCTCCTCGTGGGCGGCGTGACGATCCTGTACACCCTCTTCGGCGGCTTCCTCGGCGCGAGCTACACCGACGTGGTGCAGGGCCTGATCATGCTGGTCTCCCTGATCATCGTGCCGGTCACCGCGATGTTCGTCGTCGGCGGGCCGACGGCGATGTTCGCCTCGGTGCGCGAGGTCGACCCCTCCTTCGGCTCCCTCGTCTCCGGCGGCACGTGGGTGGGGATCCTCTCCGCCGTCGCCTGGGGCCTGGGCTACTTCGGCCAGCCCCACATCATCGTGCGCTTCATGGCGCTGCGCTCCTCGCGCGACGCGAAGTACGGCACGATCGTCGGGATGAGCTGGATGATCCTGTGCGTGACCGGCGCCGTGTTCACCGCGATGGCGGGCCTGGCCTACTTCCAGCAGAACCGGGACGTGCAGATCACCGACGCGACCAACGGCGAGTCGGTGTTCCTCGACCTCGCACAGATCCTGTTCCATCCGCTGATCGCCGGCATCCTGCTGGCGGCCGTGCTCGCGGCGATCATGTCCACGATCTCCTCGCAGCTGATCGTGACCACCTCCGCGCTGGTCGAGGACATCGTCGGCGGCGTGGGCGTGAAGCTCAGCGACGGCGCCAAGCTCTGGGGCGGACGGATCGGCGTGCTCGTGGTCTCCTTCATCGCGGTGATCCTGGCCCTGGATCCCGAGAGCTCGGTGCTGGCGCTGGTCGCCTTCGCCTGGGCGGGCTTCGGCGCCGCCTTCGGACCGATCGTGCTGCTGTCGCTGTTCTGGCGACGGCTCACCATGGCCGGGGCCGCCGTGGGCATGGTCGCCGGTGCGGTGGTCGCCTTCGCCTGGGGCCAGTCCTGGGGTGCGGAGAAGCAGCCTCTCGATGTCACCCTGGGCCTCTTCGGCGGAGAGCACCTCTACGAGATCATCCCTGGCTTCGCGATCTGCCTGGTGCTCGCGGTCGTGGTCAGTCTGATCACCCCGCAGCCGCCCGCCAAGGCGATGGAGGAGTACGACGACATGCTCGACTCCCTCGCCACCGGCGTGGCCCGCGACCGCTCGGCGGAGGCGACGACCGCGTCCTGAGCGAGGCCACCCCGGCCCGGGCCGCATAGTTCTGCGCTCCTGGCGTGACCTCACCGGCCATACGGCCCCGAGGTCACGCCAGGAGCGTATTCGTCGTCACGGCCGGACGACGGGAAAGCGTCGGGGTCAGGCGTCCGGGTCGGTCTCGTCGGGATCGCCGAAGAGGTTCTCCTCGGCGGGGCCGACGACGCCCGGATGCACCGAGAACAGCGAGCCGGCTTCCGGATCGTCCCCGTCGGCCAGGTTCTCCCGGCTGGTCGTGATGAACAGGGTCCCGCGGTCCTCGCCGCCGAAGGTGCAGGCCGTGACCTGGCGCGCCCCCACCGAGATCCGCTCGGCGACCCCGCCCCGCTCGTCCAGGCCCAGCACCTGCGAGCCGCCGAACATCGCCACCCACACCCGGCCCTCGGCGTCCAGGCACAGCCCGTCCGGGCCGCCGTCCTCGCCGGAGAGGTCCGCGAAGGGCCGGCGCTCGACGAGCCCGTCGGCGTCGGACCAGTCGAAGAGGTCGACCCGTCCGGTGGGGGTGTCGATGTAGAAGGCACGCGTCCCGTCGGCCGTGAAGGCGAGGCCGTTGGAGATCGTGAGGTCCCCGAACTGCTGGGTGGTGGTGCCGTCGGGCATCAGGCGCCACATCGCGGCGGCGCCGGGCCGCTGGTCATAAGCCATCGACCCGCACAGGAAGGAGCCGTCCGGCGCGATCGCGCCCTCGTTCATGCGCACGTCCTCGTCCCACAGCGGTGGCAGTGCGCGGATGGACCCGTCGGCGTCCTCGAGGCCGAAGCCCTTCTCGAGGGCGAGCACCGCCCCGCCGTCCGCCGCGGGGCGCACGCAGGCCACGACCGGGCTCGGGGTGGGCAGGCGCCGAGCCGCCCCGTCGGCGCCGAGATGCAGCATGTCCCCGGCGAGCATGTCCACCCAGCGCAGGCCGCCCCAGGTCTCCGACCAGTACGGCCCCTCCGCATGGTGGCAGAGGGATTGGGTGAGTCGATCGGCATGCATGGGGGCTCCCCTTCCGGGCGCTGGATGCGGTCGACCGGCGCGCGGAGGTGCCGGTGGGGCCACCGTACGGGGTGCGCGGGAACGGCGTGCGGGAGTCCCGACCCTCAGTGCTCCTGCATCGCCGCGAGCGCGTGGGTGATCTCGTAGGTCGCGGGGTAGAGGTCGCGGTAGAGCCGGTACAGCTCGTCGTACCGCTCGCGCCGCGCCGTGTCCGGGACGATCTCGTGATCGGTGGGGTTCCAGCGGGAGACGTCGGTGCCGTGGGCGAGGCGCGCGGCGAGCATCGAGCCGCCGTAGGAGGCGCCGACGACGCGCCGCGGTATCCGCTGGACCAGGCCCGTCACGTCGGAGACGATCTGCGGCCACAGGTCGCTGCGGGCCCCTCCGCCGACGGCGACGACCCGGTCCAGGCTGAGCTCGGCCGCGGTGAGGGTCTCGAGGTGGTGGCGCACCCCGAAGGCGGCGGCCTCGAGCGCGGCGCGGTAGAGGTCCCCTCGGTTGTGGGAGAGGGTCAGGCCCGCGATCACCCCACGGGCGCCGGGGTCGGCGATGGGGGAGCGCTCGCCGGCGAAGTAGGGGAGCATGACCAGCCCGTTCGCGCCAGGGCCGCTGGCTCCCGCCTCCGCGAGGAGCTCGTCGAACTCCGGGGAGCCGGTCAGCTCGCGCAGCCAGCCGGTGATCGCCCCGGAGGACGCCATGCCGCCCGAGAGCGCGTAGGCGCCCGGCTCCACCCCGGAGGTGGGCCACAGGGTGCGGCTCGCGAAGGGCTCGACGGTGGTCGCGACGAGGAAGGTGGTGGTGCCGTACATCAGCATCAGGTCGCCCGGGGAGGCGGCGTCGACGCTGACGGCCTCCGCCCAGGCGTCGATGGTGCCGGTGATGACGGGGATCCCGGCGCGCAGGCCGGGCACGAGCCGCGCGATCGCGCTCTGCACCGTCCCGGCCGCGTCGCCCGCCCAGCGCAGGGCCGGGAGCTCGAGGCCGGGGCCGACGCGCTCGGCCCACTCGGGATGCCACGTCTGGTGGCGCAGGCTGTACATCGGCGCGGACTGGCTGGCGCTGACGTGGTCGAGCACGTACTCGCCGGTGAGGCGGAAGGCGAGATACGAGGCCGGCATGAACAGCCGACGCGCCCGCGCATAGACCTCCGGCTCGTGGCGGGCGACCCAGGCGACCTTCGGCCCGGCCGCCTGCGAGGTGAGCATCCCGCCGCAGTGCGCGACGATCTCCTCCCTGCCCAGCACGTTCGTGAGATGGCGGATCTCGTCGCCCGCGCGGGTGTCCACGCCGTAGAGGATCGCGGGGCGCACCGGCTCGCCGCGCTCGTCGGTGAGCAGCACGCAGGGGCCCATCCCCGAGACGCCGATCGCGGTGACCTCCGCGGTGACGTCCGCGGCGCCGTCGGCGGTGAGCTCGCGGGCGATGTCCAGGAACTCCTCCCACCAGATCTCCGCGTCCATCTCGACGTGGCCCGGTGCGGGGCGCGAGACCGAGTGCTCGCGCACAGCGGTGGCGAGGATGGTCCCGTCGAGCGCGACGAGGGTGCCCTTCGTGCTCGAGGTGCCGACGTCGACCCCCAGGACGGCGAGGACCCTCGCGCCGGCGGGCGCTCCGGCCGGACGGGGCACAGCCGCCGTCGGTGAGGCGGGCTGCTCTGCCGGCCCTGTGGGCGCTGGCGACGCTGCCGAGGAGTCCGACGGAGAGATCCGCGGAGCAGGGGTCGTCGCCCCCGTGCCTGCCGTCATCGCGCCGCCTCCCCGTGCCGTCATCGCCGCAGACCATCCTGCCACCGTCGGCCCTGCCAGGGGCGCAGGACGGGGCTCTGTTCCGCAGCACCGCCCGGCGTTCACTAGGATCATCGGCGCGAGCCCCGCCGCCCCGGGGCCCGGACACGGCCTTGACGGAGAGAGAGGAGCATCGATGCTCGAGACCGCGATGGACCTCCAGCTGCTCCACCGCGCCGCCTCCGCCTATTACGTCGACGGGGTGCGACAGGCCGAGGTCGCCGCGCGCCTGGGCGTCTCCCGGCCCACGGTCTCCAAGCTCCTCGCCGAGGCGCGACGGATCGGGATGGTGCGCTTCGAGGTGCTCGAGCCGCCCACCGCCGACCTGCCCGATCTCGCCGCACGCCTGCAGGACGTGCTCGGCGTCCGCTCCGTGCGCATCGCCCCGGGGAACCAGGTCCAGCGCGACTACCGCGGCATCGGCGACCTGCTGGGGGAGGAGCTGCGCTCCCTGGACCTGCAGCGGGGCGAGGTGCTGCTGATCTCCTCGGGCAAGACCACCTACGCCGTCAGCGGCATGCCCGGGCTGCCCGAGCTGCCGGGAGTGGTGATCGCCCCGACCGTCGGCGGGCAGCAGGAGACCGACCCGTCCTTCCAGACCAACGAGATCGTGCGCCGCTTCGCGGACCGCACCCGGGCCGAGCCGAAGTTCATGTTCGCCCCGGCGAGCCCCACCGAGCAGCTCTGGGAGTCCCTGCAGGCCGACCCCAGCTTCCGGGAGATCACCGACCTGTGGGCGCGCGCCCGCGCCGTGGTGGTCGGGATCGGCGAGCCCTACCAGGGGCGCGCGGCGCTGACCTCCGTGGTGCCGCGCGACGAGCCGGCGCTGCTCCCGGCCGTCGGCGACATCAACCTCCACTTCTACGACATCGACGGACATCCGGTGAGCTATCCCGGCTCGGAGCTGCTGGTGCGCCCGCCGCGCGAGCTGCTGACCGCGCTGCCGACCTCGATCGCGATGGCCGCGGGGGAGCGCAAGGCGCCCTCGATCCTCGCCGGCGCCCGCACCGGGCTGTACACGACGCTGCTGACCGACGAGCCGACGGCCCAGGCCGTGCTCGCGCTCGCCGCTGCGACGGGCTGACCCCGCCCGATCCACCCCGTGGCACGCCTCTGACCTGCGTCGCCCTGGCGTAGAACATTTGTGCTTGACGTTTGTTCGCGGTCTGCCTAGAGTGTCCTCGTCAGGCCCGACCCGTCGGCGCGCGCTGTGGCGCCCCAGGCCGGGCGGAACGTATCGAAGGAGATGTGTCTTACGTGAGCCAGCTGCCCGCCACCATGCAGGCCGTCGTCATGCATGCCCCCGAGGACTACCGCCTCGAGGAGCGTCCGGTCCCGACCACCGCCGGCGATGAGCTCCTGATCCAGGTCGAGGCCGTCGGCGTCTGCGCCTCCGACCTCAAGGCCTACGCCGGCGCCGCCAAGTTCTGGGGCGACGAGAACCGCGACCGCTGGGTCGAGCCGGGCATCATCCCCGGCCACGAGATCACCGGCACCGTCGTGCAGGGCTCCGACGAGATCCTCGCCCACCACGGCGTCTCCGTCGGCGACCGCATCGTCGTCGAGCAGATCGTCCCCTGCGGCGAGTGCATGTACTGCCAGCGCGGCTGGTACTGGATGTGCGCCCCGCACGACATGTTCGGCTTCAAGCACTACCACGGCGGCATGGCCGAGTACATGATCGTGCCCAAGCTCGCCCGCGCCCACCGGATCTCCAAGGACATCGCGCCGCAGCACGCCGCCTACGCCGAGCCGCTGTCCTGCTCGATGCACGCCGTCGAGCGCGCCGAGCTCGAGTTCGACGACGTCGTCGTCATCGCCGGCGCCGGCCCCATCGGCCTCGGCGCGATCATCGGTGCGGCCCACAAGAACCCCAAGCTCGTCATCGCCCTCGACTTCGACGACGAGAAGCTCGAGCTCGCGAAGAAGTGCGGCGCCGACCTCACCCTGAACCCCTCGAAGGTCGACATCTACGAGGAGATCCGCGGCCTCACCGGCGGCTACGGCGCCGACGTCTATATCGAGTGCACCGGCCACCCCAGCGCCGTGCCGCAGGGCCTGAACCTGCTGCGCAAGCTCGGCCGCTTCGTGGAGTACTCCGTGTTCAAGGAGAACGTCTCCGTGGACTGGTCGATCATCTCCGACGACAAGGAGCTCGACGTGCGCGGCGCCCACCTCGGCCCGCACACCTGGCCCGCCGCCATCAAGATCATCGAGAAGGGCGACCTGCCGCTCGACGAGATCTGCACCCACCAGTTCGGGCTCGCCGACTTCCAGAAGGCTCTCGACTCGGTCGCCGACTCCGCCGGCGCCTCCGTCAAGGTCTCCATCCTCCCCGGCCGCTGAGCACGGCCCCGCTGATCCCGGATCAGCCCTGACGGGGCGGCCGACGCCTCGATGCTGCCGTCGGCCGCCCGCGCCTCTCCCCCTCGCACACAGGAGTGCCCTTATGAGCGCAGTACCCTCGACCACCCAGGCCGGACCCGCCGTGCCAGCCGCCGGGTCGTCCCAGGAGACCTTCCTGGACCGACTCGGCATCCCCCATCCGCTGCGGTGGGGCTTCCTCGGCGTGCTCGTCTTCATGACGGGCAACGGCGTGGAGACCAACTTCGTCTCCCCGCACATGGCGAACGTCTTCGGCGGCGGCGACGACATGATCAACGTCGCCGCCACCATCATCACCTTCTACTCCCTCGCCTCGCTGGTCGGCTCGTACCTCGCCGGCGCCCTCTCGGACCTGTGGGGCCCGCGCAGGGTGATGCTGCTCGGCCTCGTCGTCTGGCTGGTGTTCCAGGCCGCGTTCCTGGGCGCGCTGTCCACCGAGTCGATCCCGCTGGTGGCCGCGACCTACTTCTTCCGCGGCTTCGGCTTCCCGCTGTTCGCCTTCTCCTTCCTGGTCTGGGTCAACGCCGTGGTCCCCAAGGAGCGCAACGGCGCGGCGGTCGGCTGGTTCTACGTCATGTTCACCGGCGGCATGCCCACCATCGGCTCGCTCGTCGCGATCGGTCTGATCCCCGCCTTCGGCGGCGGCCTCTTCGGCGAGCGCTGGGCCATGGCCGTCTCCTCGCTGATCGTGATCGCCGGCTTCCTGATCGCCTGGCTCGGGGTGCGCGAGAAGCACGGCTCCCTCCGACTGGCCCCGGAGGGCGAGACCTCCCGCCAGGTGATCTTCTCGGGCGTGCACCTCGCGTTCACGAACAAGCGCGTGATGATGGGCTTCCTGACCCGCCTGATCAACACCGCCCCGCAGTTCGGCATGTTCATCATCCTGCCCACCGTCATCGCCGAGACCCTCGGCTGGGGGCAGAGCCGCTGGCTGCTGATGACCTCGATCGTCTTCGCCGGCAACATCCTGTTCAACGCCGCCTTCGGCGCCCTCGGCGACCGCATCGGCTGGACCACCACGGTGCGCTGGTTCGGCATCGTCGGCTCCGCGATCGGCCTGCTGCTGTGGTGGTACGTGCCGCACTGGGTGCCGGCCGGCTCCGACTGGGGCTTCGTCGTCGCCGTCATCGCGGGCACCGTCTTCGGCATCCTGCTGGCCGGCTTCGTGCCGCTCGGCGCGATCATGCCGGCGCTCGCCCCCGACCACAAGGGCGCCGCGATGGCGATGTACACGACCGCCGCGGGCGGTGCGACCTTCCTCGGCTCGGCCGTGGTCGCCGTCGTCCGCCCCTGGGGAGGGGACGTCGGCGTGGTCTGGGCGTTCGTGGTCCTGTACGCCCTCGCCTTCCTGATGACCTTCGCGCTGAAGGTCGACCAGCCCCGCGTCGGCAAGAAGCGCATCGCCGCCGCCGAGGCCTGATCCGCGCCCCGGGGGCCGACGCGAGGACCGTCGGCCCCCGGGCCCCGTCCGTCCCGGCGGGTCCGTCCGCTCGTCCCTCGCGCCCCGCCCCGCGCGCAGCGCCCGTCGGCCCCGCCCACCCCGTCCGCCCACTGCTTCGAAGGAGTCCTCCATGACCTCCGCCATCAGCCCCATGTTCGACCTCACCGGCCGCACCGCCCTCGTCACCGGCGGCGCGAAGGGTCTCGGCCTCGCGATGGCCCGCGGCCTCGCCCAGCACGGCGCCCCGATCGTGCTCGCCGACATCGACGACGCGACCGGCCAGCAGGCCGCGAAGGACCTCGCCGCAGAGACCGGGGTGGAGGTCTCCTACCGCCACCTCGACGTCACCGACCAGGCGATGGTCGAGAAGGTCGTCGCCGAGATCGACCAGGAGGTCGGCGGGATCGAGATCCTGCTGAACAACGCCGGGCGCACCATCCACCACCCTGTCGAGGACGGCGACGGCGAGAAGTGGCGGGCCGTGATGAGCCTGAACCTCGACGGCGTCTACCACGTGCTCTCGGCCGTCGGTCGGGCCATGCTCGAGCGGGGCCGCGGCAGCATCATCAACACCGGCTCCATGAGCGGCATCATCGCCAACATGCCCCAGACCCAGGCCTCCTACAACGCCTCCAAGGCCGCGGTCCACAACCTCACCCGCTCCGCCGCGCTCGAGTGGGCCTCCCGCGGCGTGCGCGTGAACGCGATCGCGCCCGGATACATGCGCACCGAGCTGACGCGCGGCTTCTACGAGGAGGGCGGCGAGCAGATCGACATCTGGAACGCGATGACCCCGATGTCCCGCCCGGGCGAGCCGGAGGAGCTCGCCGGCGCCGCCGTGTACCTCGCTTCCGACGCCGCGAGCTTCGTGACAGGCTCGATCCTGTCGATCGACGGCGGCTACACCGCCGCCTGAGCCCCGGCGGCCGACGGATCACCCCGTCGGCCGCCGAGCCCGTCGGCCGAGGCGCCGTGGGGACCGCGGCCCGCCGCCGGCCCCGCGCCCGCCACCGCGGCCGCCGTGCCC